>NZ_CAZEFZ010000075.1:0-35210 GCF_964511145.1 Tenacibaculum amylolyticum | reverse complement strand
AACAACGAATCCGAATCCAATAAATGGGACGTATGATGATGGAACTGATGTTACTTTAACAGCTACGCCAGCTGCAGGCTATCAATTTGATGGTTGGAGTGGAGACGCTACAGGAACTACAAATCCATTAACGATTACAATGGATGCTGATAAAACAGTTACAGCAATGTTCAGTAAGATTCAACGTACATTAACTATCAATGCCACAAATGGATCAGTTGCTACAAATCCAAATTCAACAAATGGGACTTATGATGATGGAACTGATGTTGTTTTAACCGCTACACCAGCTGCAGGTTATCAATTTGATGGATGGAGTGGAGATGCAACTGGTACAACAAACCCATTAACGATTACGATGGATGCTGACAAAACAGTTACAGCAATGTTCAGTAAGATTCAACGTACATTAACTATCAATGCTACAAACGGAACTGTAACAACGAATCCGAATCCAATAAATGGGACGTATGATGATGGAACTGATGTTACTTTAACAGCTACACCAGCTGCAGGTTATCAATTTGATGGATGGAGTGGAGATGCAACAGGAACTACCAATCCATTAACGATTACAATGGATGTTGACAAAACAGTTACAGCAATGTTCAGTAAGATTCAACGTACATTAACTATCAATGCCACAAATGGATCAGTTGCTACAAATCCAAATTCAACAAATGGGACTTATGATGATGGAACTGATGTTGTTTTAACAGCTACACCAGCTGCAGGCTATCAATTTGATGGATGGAGTGGAGATGCAACAGGAACTACTAATCCATTGACGATTACGATGGATGCTGATAAAATAGTTACAGCAATGTTTAGTAAAATTCAACGTACATTAACTATCAATGCCACAAATGGAACTGTAACAACTAACCCAAATCCAACAAATGGAACTTATGATGATGGAGTTGATGTTACTTTAACAGCTACACCAGCTGCAGGTTATCAATTTGATGGTTGGAGTGGAGATGCTACAGGAACTACTAATCCATTAACTATTACCATGGATGCAGACAAGACAGTTACAGCAATGTTTAAATTAATACCACCTCAAGTAACTTTAACGATTAATGCTACAAATGGCTCAGTAACTACGAATCCAAATCCAATGAATGGAACATATGATAAAGGAACTACTGTTGAGTTAACTGCTACACCAGATGCAGGTTATGAATTCGATCATTGGATTATTCCTGAGGCTGGAATAGTAACAGCAAATCCAATTAATTTCCCAATGAATGCAGATTCAAATATTACAGCAGTATTTAGCGCGGTTACAGCAAGTGTAGTAGATGAGGAGTTTAGTAATGATGTAAAATTATATCCCAACCCAACTACAAATTTGGTTCATCTAGATTTAAAAACAGGGTATGAAATTAAAAGTATTGTAGTATACAATTTATTAGGGAAAAAAGTTAGAGAAGGAAAAGAAACAACAATAAACCTTTCAGGTTTAGTAAATGGTTTATATATGTTTAAAATAACAGATGTAGAAGGAAGAGTAGCTTCAAGAAAAATAATTAAAAAGTAAGTTAATAAGAGTGATTGAGAATATCATTAATTTTATTATTAATATTCATATAATGCAATTTTGACAGCCTAATTGTTATAGTTAGGCTGTTTTTTAAGTTAACACTTTAGCAATTGATTTCAATCAGTTCCTTCGTTAAATAATATTATTGACAATCAACAAAAATTACTTTTTTCTCCATTCCCCCTTTTAACCAGTAACAGCCTAATCATTATGATTGGGTTGTTGTTTTATTGCATAAAACAACGTTTTAGCAATTAAAAAAGGACTTCTAGAAGTTGTTTATATACGATTATTATTAAAATAGTATTTTTGGTAATAAACGTACTTTTTTTGAAATCAAATATAATTTATCTACTATTCTTTTTGGGGTGTACTACGTTGTTTGCTCAGCATCCGTTGTATGTGCAATTAACAGAGAAAGATGGATTGCCAGATATTGAGTTTTATGGCATTTTAGAAGATAGTAAAGGATTTATTTGGTTGGCAGCAGAAAAGGGTTTGTATCGTTACGATGGTAAAAAATTTAAAAACTATACTACTTCAGGTAAAAGAGCATTATCAGTATTTGGTTTACATGAAGGTACACAAGGTAAGATATGGTGTAATAATATTTCAGGACAATATTTCACTGTAGAAAATGATTCACTAAAACTATTCATTGATTTAAAAGAATATACAAAAGGACAATTAGGTGAATTTGATTTTTATGGAGATAAGATGTCGGTTAGTATTGTAGGAAGGATGTTTTCTGTAGATTTAAAAACAAAACAAACAGTAGAAGTAACTCCCAAAAACAAATTGATTTCTTATACTTTAAAAAAACAAGATACTTTGTTTTTCTTAGAAGATAATGTTTTAAAGTATCAAACTCATAAAGAAACAAGAGAGTGGTCTACTTTACCTATTAACATTACTCCTCCATATTTTAGTAAAGCTTTTATTTTTGGGAAATACTTTTTGCATCAAGTTTACAATAGAAAAAAAAGAGAATCTACATTTTATTTTGGAGCAGATACCTTGAAGCAAATTAAAGATATAAAATTTGATAAAGATCAAGAGTTGATTAGGACATTTAAGGATGGAAATGATTTTTGGTTGTGTACAGTTAATGCTATTTATGTTTACACTTTTAGAGAAGGAAAATTTCATTTTAAAGCAAAATATTTTGAAGGGAAAAAGGTGACAGAAATGATGAAAGATAGTAGAGGGAATTATTGGTTTATAACCTCTGGAAATGGAATTTTTATTATTCCTAACATTCATATAATGAAGTATCAATTACCCAAAGAAGATGAGAATATAACAGCTTTAGAAAAAATAAACGACTCGATATTAATTTTTGGAACCACAAGTGGGAAAACAAATAAAATAAACACGATAACAGCAAAAAGTGAAACACTCGTAAACTCACATTTTAGAAGAGTTAATAAAATTGCATACAATAAGAAAGATGAGGTGTATGTGAGTTTAACTAACAGTTCTTTTGTGTTGAATAGTAAAACATTTCAATTAAAACCAAATTCCAGAGTAAACAAGTTTAGGTTTAATAATGCGAAAGGATTATCAATAATAAACGAGAATAAATTTATATATAGTTCTTTTGCGTTTGCAGATATTTTAGATAAAAAAAAAGAACAAGCCATAAGAATAGGGAATAGAAGATCTTATACAAATCATTATAGCAAATCAAAAAATGAAATTTACGTAAGTTATGTAGATGGAGTAGAATATTATAAAGAAGACTTAAAACCTCATGCCATAACATTCAAAGGACAGCCTATATTTGGAATTGATATTGATGAAACTTCAGATGGAACTATATGGATTTCTACGTTTAATGATGGGATTATTGGTGTAAAAGATGGAAAATCAGTATTCAATTATAATATAACTAATGGCTTGTTATCAAATCAAACAAGTACGATAAAGGGAGAAGGGAAATATTTATGGGTTGTTACAGACAAAGGTATTCAACATTTGAATACACAAACAGGAAACTTTAAGAGTATAACAAGAACAGATGGTATAGAGACGTTTAATATCTCAGATATAGCTATTTCAAAAGAGAAAGTATTTTTTGGTTCAAATAAGGGAATTTTTGAATTAGATAAACAAAAGGTATTTAAAAAACATAAACTCCCAGATTTTCAAATCACAGATGTTTATATAGAAGATCAAAAAGTAGGAAATAAAGCTGCGTACGAGCTATCAGCAGATGAAAATAAAATACAATTTCATTTTCATGCAAATGGATATCAATCAGAAATTAATAGTATTTACCTCTATAAACTAATTAAAAATGGTAAAAAAGAAATTTGGAATACTATTCCAAAAGGTTCTAATCAAGTAACCTTCAATAGTCTTTCTCCTGGAAATTATGAGTTTGAACTAAAAGCCATCCAAAGAATAGAAGGAAAGGAAACAGCTGTTAAAAAAGTAGAGGTGAAAGTAAATGCTCCTTTTTATAAAAGATGGTGGTTCGTAACATTAATTTTACTTGGAGTTTCTGGATACGTTATGTATTATTATCGTAAAGCATTATCAGAAAAAGAAAAAGAAAAGCAACGCTTACTAGCGCAGATCGAAAATGAAAAAGAAATGGTTTTCTTAAAATTAGAAAACTTACGATCCCAAATGAATCCACATTTTATTTTCAATGCATTAAATTCAATACAAGATTATATTCTTCTAAATCAAAAGAACTTAGCAGGTGATTATTTAGGGAAATTTGCAGATTTAATTCGTATTTATTTAAACCATAGTAGCAAAGCATATATTAGTTTAGAAGAGGAGATAGATACATTAGAAAAATATTTAGAACTAGAAAAATTACGATTTGAAGATACATTATCCTATGAGATTACAACTAAAAGTGAAATTAATAGAGAAGAAATAGAAATTCCAACAATGTTGATTCAACCCTATATAGAAAATGCCTTAAAACATGGGTTGTTACATAAGAAAGAAGAAAGAAAACTTACAATATCTTTCATCTTAGATGAAGAGAAACATTATATTTTATGTAAAGTAACAGATAATGGAGTTGGTAGAGATAAAGCAAATGCTTTAAACTCTAAAAGAAAGAAATACCACAGACCATTTGCCACTAAAGCTACACAAGATAGAATCACTTTATTAAACCATGAAAAAAACAAAAAAATACAAGTAGAAATTATTGATTTGTTTACAGAAAAAAATATCCCCTCCGGAACACAAGTAATTATTAAAATTCCATACAGAAAATTATGAAAACCCTACTTATAGATGATGAACGAAAAGCAAGAAATGTATTGCGAATTTTGTTAGAAGAAAACTGCCCTAGAATAACTGAAGTGTATGAAGCTGAAGATTTACTTTCTGGAGTAGCGCTTATTAAACAAGAAAAACCACAATTAGTTTTTTTAGATATTGAAATGCCAGAACACTCTGGACTAGAAATTATTGACTTTATAGATAAGGAAAACTATGATTTCGAAATCATTTTTGTAACTGCTTATAGTGAGTATGCTATACAAGCATTTCAATTATCTGCAATCGATTATTTGTTAAAACCTACTCAACCTACAAAGCTAAAAGAAGCAGTAGATAAAGCTATTGGAAATAGAGATAAGAGTCAGCTTACTCAACAATTGTTGGAGCTTAAGAAAAGCTTTACAGAATTACAATTTAAAAAGATAGCTTTGCCATTTTCTGAAGGAATAAAATTTGTGAATTTTGATGAAATAATTCTCCTAGAAGCTGATGGAATGTACACAAGAATTTACACAAAAAATGATGGGGATTTACTCATAAGTAAACCATTAAAACATTTTGTAACACTGTTAGAACAACAATCTTTATTTTACAAACCACACCGTTCATTCTGTATAAATCTATCATTTATAAAGGAGTATATTAAAAAAGATGGAGGTTATATTATTATGGATAATGGTAA
The DNA here is from genome assembly GCF_964511145.1 of Tenacibaculum amylolyticum. Classification (NCBI taxonomy): domain Bacteria; kingdom Pseudomonadati; phylum Bacteroidota; class Flavobacteriia; order Flavobacteriales; family Flavobacteriaceae; genus Tenacibaculum; species Tenacibaculum amylolyticum. Next base: position 29,730 of record NZ_CAZEFZ010000075.1, on the reverse strand, counting down.
AACTGTTTCTATTTCTAAAGATAAAAAACAGGAGTTTTTAACCGTAGTAAGTAGTTTATAAACACGTTTAGCAATTCAAATAGCTCATTCAGAAGTTAAGAAGGACTATACGAAGAATTCTTAAAGAGATTTGTTTTCAAAAATAACTTAATAGTGTGTTTATGAAAGCAAAATTACTTTTTTTCTATTTAATAACCCTTTTTCTTAGTGTTAAAGCACAACAGGTTACTACAGTGTATACAGGTTTAAATACGCCTATAGGTATAGAAGCCTTTGAAAATGAATTATACATAGCAGAATTTCAATCTAATAGAATTGTGAAATTAGATATTACTAGTAATTCTCCAGTATTACAAGTTGTTGCTAATGCCAATAATCCTGAAGGATTAGCTTTGCAAGGAACAAACTTGAGAATAACTAGAACTCAAGAAGATGAAGTTTCTACGTTAGATCTGCAGGCAGCTATTCCTACTGCCGTTACTCGGTATTCGTTCAGAGGTAGTGCAAGAGCAATAACATATAACCCAGGTAAAGAACTTTATGTTAGTTCTGCTGGAGGAGGAACTAAAACCCTTATTCATAAGTTTTATACTGCTACATCAGCCCCTTTAGTAGCAGAAATACCAGGAAATGATGTAAGAGGTATGACAATTATAGGAAATTTCTTATATGCAGCGGAGAGAAGTCAAGGTAGAATTTATAGAGTAGATTTAACACAGCCAAACTCAACACCTCCTGTAATATTTAAATCAGGAATTACTAAAGCTTATGAATTAGATGCGGTAGGAAATAGTTTATACATTACTACTGAAACAGGAAGGTTACTTAAAATAAATGATGTAACTGTAAATAATCCTTCATTAACAACTTTAATCTCTGGTGGATTTGGTGCATTTGCAGGTATAAAAATTATAGGACAAGATATTTACATCTCAGGCTGGGGTAGTGGAGGTAGAATACTAAAGTATAGAGATACAACTATACCAACAAGATTATATGTTAATAAAGATGCTACAGGAGCAAATAACGGAAGCTCATGGACAAATGCTTACACTTCTTTAACTTCAGCACTTAATAGTGTTCCCAGTAATGCAGAAATTTGGGTAGCAAAAGGTACATATAAACCAAGTGCATCGGTGAGAACAGAATCGTTTATTTTAGGTAAATCAAATGTAAAACTATATGGAGGTTTTGCAGGTAATGAAGCAACATTTAATGAAAGAAATATTTTATTAATGCATACTACAAATAAAACTGTATTAAGCGGTGATTTGGAGGATAATGATGATAACAATTTAACTTTTAACAATGCTACAAGATTAGATAATAGTTTTCGATTAGTAAATGTTGTAGGCAATAATGTTGTAATAGATGGAGTAACTATTTCAGGAGGTTATGCAAGTGCAAGTACTGGTGAATGGAGATTTGGAGCTGCATTGTCAACTCCAGATGTTAGCCAGTTTACCATTAAAAATTCTATTATAGAAAATAACGTTGCTATGTGGGCAGCAGGATTAGACTTAACGTCAGATGCGCTAACTTCAGCATTTACTGTAGAAAACTGCACTATTTCTAATAATATTACGTCTTTAGGTGCGTCTGCTTTTTATGTTACTCCACCAGAATCTGGAACTGTTGATTTTACTATAATTAATAGTTTAATTAAAAATAATGGAACAATAGATAATGGAACAGCAAGAAGAGGTGTAGGTAGTGCTGGAGGTTGGATAAGAGCTTTTTCTAACGGATGCACAGTAAATACCACAATTGTTAACAATACTTTTGTAAATAATTCTAATACAGGAACAGGAGCATCAGATCTTTCTACACTTGGTATGAGTAGGATGGCAGGGGTGTATGGTACTGTAAATTTTGCGAATAATATTTTTTGGAATAATACTGCTAATAATGGACAAGTAGCTTTTTCTTTAGGAAGTATTGTAGATAATAACTTAGCAAATAATTTAATTGTATTTAATAGTATAGATCAGAATGACTTTTCTAGAGTTAATTCTAATAATAGAATAAATACATCCAATGCTGATCCCCTGTTTTTAGATGCCGCTAATAATGATTTTACATTGCAAGCTAGTTCTCCTGGAATAGACGCTGGGGATAATAGTAAAATTGCTGTAGGGGTTACTACAGATTTATTAGGTAACAATCGTATTTTTAATACTATTGTAGATATGGGGGCTTATGAGTTTGGAAATCCGGTTCGTAGAGGACTTACAATCAATGCCACAAATGGTTCTGTAACTACAAATCCAAATCCAACAAATGGAACTTACGATGATGGTACAAGTGTTACTTTAACAGCTACACCAAATGCAGGCTACCAGTTTGATGGATGGAGTGGTGATGCAAGTGGAACAACGAATCCATTAACAATTACTATGGATTCAGATAAGACTGTTACAGCAATGTTCAGTAAAATACAGCGTACATTAACGATTTTTAGAGGTAATGGATTAGTAATTACGAATCCAGATCCAACAAACGGAACTTATGATGATGGTACAAATGTCACTTTAAGAGCACTGCCAATACCAGGCTTAGGATACCAATTTGACGGTTGGAGTGGCGATGTTAGTGGTACAACAAATCCAATAACAATTACGATGGATTCAGATAAGACTGTTACAGCAACGTTCAGTAAGATTCAACGTACATTAATTATTAATAGTACAAATGGTTCTGTAAGTACAAATCCAAATCCAACGAATGGTACTTATGATAATGGTACAAGTGTTACTTTAACAGCTACACCAAATGCTGGTTATCAGTTTGATGGATGGAGCGGTGATGCAACAGGAACAACGAATCCATTAACAATTACTATAGATGCAGACAAGACAATTACTGCAATGTTCAGTAAAATTCAACGTACCTTAACAATTAATGCAACAAGTGGGGCAGTGCATCCAAACCCAACTCCAACAAACGGAACTTATGACGAAGGTACAAATGTCACTTTAAGTGCGGTACCATTAGAAGGATACCAATTTGATAGTTGGAGTGGCGATGCTAGTGGGACTACAAATCCATTGACAATTACAATGGATGCAGATAAAACAATAATAGCAAACTTTTCAGCGGTTACAGCAAGTGTGGTTGATGAAGAATTTAATACGAATATTAAAATATATCCAAATCCATCAAAAGGCATTATACATATAGATTTAAAAATAGGGTACGAATTGAAGAAAGTTACTGTATATAATACTGTAGGAAAGGAAGTATTAAAAACAGAAAAAACTACTATAGATATATCTGATTTAGTAGACGGAATGTATATTATAAAAGTAACAGATTCTGAAGGAAAAGTTGCTCAACGAAAGATTATAAAACAATAAATTAACAAGAAAAAGCTAGGAAAGTTTCCTTAGCTTTTCTTTTTCAAAAGAGATCGATAATGAATAAGACAACTTTATAAGTTATAGATATATTTTTAATGTTATTCTGTATTTAATATGGAGTCTCATTCTATAGATTAAGAAACCATATAGATGTAAATCTGTGTGGCTTTTTTGTAAATATCAGTGGATTTTTAGACTTTTCTTTTTTCAATACTTATAAAGATTTAGGTTTGTACTTTAAATGAAGAATGAATACATGAAGTATAATAAAACAAACTTTTTTAAACATACATATTGTCAGTTTCAAAACAGAGAAATCGAAGTTTTAGAAGAGCAAAATATTCATTTTAAAAGTAAATCAGGAAGTTCTTATATATATACTGAAGAGGGAGTGTATCGATACTCAAATCATTGGGGGAGAGTTGCCAATTGTAGATGGAAGTTAGATGGAGTGAGTAAATATCAAAATCAACAATATTATGTAGGTTATGCAAATTGGTCTGATTTCTACAGTTTAACTTCTAATGATAAATTATTTAACTTAGAAGTTAATTTTGAAACTCAAAAGGTTGAGGTGCATAAAACTTCAGGAAAAAAAACAGGTACTTTATTTAGCATAACCACAGTTTTTAAAAAGAAAAAAGAGATTGAATCTATTTTCAAAAACCCAAAATGGATGTTGTATTATGAAGAGGAACACGAAACACTTCAGAAGAAAATCATAGAAAAATTGATTAATTCAGATAAAACGTTACAACAAATAAAACTAGAACTTGTCAATAATTAATGCTGTTATTGTGAGAAGTATACGTGACAGTTTTTATTAAAAGAAAATTCACAATGAAATTTTACCAAAAAGAAATTACTCTGCCTGCATTTGAAAGAGGATATCATTTAATTACTGACATAATAATTGATGCTATTCCTGAACTAAAAGAAATTGGAATTGGTCAATTGCAAGTATTTATAAAGCATACTTCAGCTAGCTTAACGATTAACGAAAATGCTGATCCAACAGTTCGGATGGATTTTGAAACACACATAAATAAAATGATTCCTGAAAATATGCCGTATTACAAGCACGATTATGAAGGAGCAGATGATATGCCAGCACACATTAAAAGTTCAATGTTAGGTTGTCAAGTACAAATTCCGGTAACAAATGGAGTTTTAAACTTAGGAACTTGGCAAGGTATTTATTTAGGGGAGCATAGGAATTATGGAGGAAGAAGAAAATTAGTATTGACTCTTTTTGGAGAATAAACTTGTGATGTATTGCTTTAAGAAGATTGGAAAAGTAAGTATTACAAAACAATTTTAAATTTCAATGCTCTTTTTCGTATACTTCAATTTATATTGTTTGGGAGTACATCCAGTTTGTTTTTTAAATGTTGTATAAAATACAGATTTAGAATTAAAACCTACTTCATAACCAACAGAAAGAATACTGTATCTATCGAATTCGGGATTGACAAGCATTTTTTTTATTTCCTCTATGCGATAAGAATTAATATAATTAGAAAAGTTTTTGCCTGTAACTTTATTTATTACTTGTGATAAATAATTAGGAGATACATTTAATTGTAAGGCAATAGAATCTAAACTAGTATTAGGATCTTTATAAATCTTTTCTTTTTCAATCAATAGTTTTAATTTAGAAAAAGTAGGATTTTTTTCTGAAAGTTTTTTAGAAGTTACTTTTTTGCTAAAAATAGCTTCTTTAGTAATATTAGTAGTTGTTGAGATTTCCTTTTCTGAAACGATATTTAATAAATGTATGCCTTTATAGTCAATCCAAAAAAATAGTATTGTAATTAATAATAACAAAGGGTAAAATAAATAAGTATTATCAGGTCCTACAAATAGTATAAGTGTAAAAGAAGAAAACCACAATATGTATAATCCTAATGCAACTTTAAACAATGCATTAAACCATCCTACGTTTATAGGTTGTTTATTTTGTTGGAGTTTTTTAAAATGAAAATACCCTTTTATCCCTAAAAATAAGGCAAAAAATAAAGCTGTATATTCTTCTAAAACATAAAAAAGCCCTCTATGAAATAAGTCTTTTTGCTGAAAATAATAATATGATTTCATAGTAAGTCTAATAACAATAGAAATGAAACTAGGAATAAAAAATAAGATGATTTTATTGTTTTTTAATCCTAAACTTTTCAGAATATAGAAATAAAAGAATACAGGAAATATAAGGTGCCATTTTACAACAAACAGATCGATAACAGGATGCTTTTTTAGTAATCCTGTATCTAAAAGCCAAAAATTCAAATTACCCAAGGATAAGGCAATAATAGTTAATGCTAAAAATTTATTAGTGGAGTTTTTATAAATAGAAGCAGTTAATACAGGATAACCAAAGGCTATTCCTTGAATTACTCCAGAAAAAATAAGTACATTAAAAAAATTGAGATCCACCCGCAATGTTTTGTAGCGAATATATTGATTAATGATACTTATATTAATGATTGTTTAAAATTTTAGAAATAATTAACAAGAGATTACTAAAAAACCACCTTATAAATTAAATTATAAAGTGGTTTATGAACTTATTTAAATACTAATTAAAAGTACTTTTGGGATAAATTAATAACATGAAATTTATTCAGTTATAAGAAAAAATGTTCGGGTTTCAGTTTCACCTTTATTAACCCATTTACCTTTTTTATTTTTTTTAAAGACATGAGCCGTTCCTGTAAATGATTTTATTTTTGTTTTAGTATTATACTTTTTATTTCTTGCTTCTACATAATTTTTAACACTTTCTCTTTGATCGCCTGCTACAGAAAAATTAGAAATACCTTCTCTAATTCTTATTTCAGTCTCAAATATTGCACTATTGCTGTCTGTAGTTCCTGCATTTTCAGTTATATAATCAAAAGTGAATGTGTCAACATTTGATCCACCTAAAGTATTAAGTAAATCTTGTACATATTCTCTGTAAAGCTCAGGCCTTTTAGCAATTTTATCTGGTGCGGTGCCATCAGCTGCATGCCCTGTTATATGAGGATACATTCTACCATTATCCTTAGAATGTGCATAACTATCACCTAATCTATGTAATGCATACCCTTGACGTCTATAGCCTATAGCATTTCTGTACATTTCTCTTGAAGTAGCTCTTTCATTTACAGCGAAACCACCAGTCAGAGCATGAACTTCTTTTTGCCATCTAGGATATAACCATGTATTTGTAGCCAATCCAATATCACCAGCTTTAGACATTATATGATCTGGCTCTTCAGCCCAATAAGCAATGGTAGCAGGTGCATTGTGATTCACTAAAATTGCAGCTAGATATACGGTCCAATAGTGTCCATCTCTTTCATAATTTCCATCTGGATCAATAAATTTTATAGGGTTATTATATCCGTACCTAAATGGAGTCCAAGAATAATTTTTATCTGCAAGAGGATCAGTGTTCATCCATCTACCCAAACTGGCATCATAATTTCGTGCCCCAAAATCATGCCATTGGATTCCTAATTCTTCGTTTAGTTCTTTTCCATTATACCCAAACTTTTGAGCTAATGAGTTTCCTAGAGATGATACGATAGTATTATAACCTTTGTGTTTTAAACCAAAAGGGTAGTAATTACTTTCTTTTACAATCTCAGTTTGCGTAACAATACCGTCTTTGTTATTGTCTGTATAGCTTAAACGTAGATTTCCTAAATGGTCTTTATATTGATATACGTATTCAAATTCTCCATTAGCATTAAGTTGCGCATATCCTTCAGAATGATTGAAAAATTGTAACTCATTATTTCTATAGATAAAATTACCAGCATATTGGGTAATAATATCTCCACCAGGAACATCTTCTAGCTTTTTCTCTAATTTATTACCATAAGCATCGTATACATAATTTAAAGTACCCTGTTTTTCAATAGTAGTAGGAAGGTTTAAATGATTGTATTGTATAGGGCTGTTTAGTGCTTTATTAAAATCGGTTAACATATTACCATTGCTATCATATGTATATTCTTGAGCTGAGTTAACACCATCTTTAAATCCATAGATTTTATTTGCTAAATCTTCTACTTTTATAAGTTTATTTCCATTGTCGTAGGTATACTTAAGATTATCCATAGTACCAAAGCTAGTTGCTTGTTCATTGGTATGACCATTACGTAATAAGGTAAGTATATTTCCATTTTTATCGTACGTAATATTATGTAGGCTATAGTTACCAGAGTTATCGATACCACTGTGAATTCTATTAAGCGCATCATACAAATAACGATACCAACGTAGAGTGTTATCATTAGCAGTTTTCCATTCTGTTTCAGCAATATTCCCATTATAAAGTGCGGTTCCATTATGTGAAACGGCATTATAGTTCATAGCAAAAGCAAAGAGATCATTCGATAAATTACTAGGATTATTTATTTGTTTTAACCATCCTCTAATATTGTAAGAAAAGTCTACAGATTGTAATCTATTTTGATTCACTTCTCCTCCTATACCTTTCTTTATTAATACACCAAGAGCATCATAGGTGTTTTCTACAATAACTTCTTCAGATTGATTATTAATTTTTTGAGTCTGTTTACTTACTCTACCTGCATGATCGTATGTAAACTTATCAATTGCTACAATGGCAGTTTGCCCATTTTTTTGATGTGTAGTTTTTGTTTCCAATACTTTCCCAACAAAATCAAGTTTACTTTCAATGATGTCTACAGTATTTAAATAATCATTCTTTGAGTACACATAAATAGGTCGTGTTTTTTCATCGTAGTAAGTAACCGTAGTAATCCAGTGATTAGTTTTAAGAACTCTTACTTTACTTACCGTGGCTAAACCTTGTGTTTTTGTGGTAGAAGTTTGACCGTAACTAGTAGTTACTGTTGTGCTTAATCCAGCAGGTAAGTCTATATAAGTGTCATAATAATTAATAGAAAAAATCTTTTCAATAGCCGAAAGAGGGAGTGCTTTATTAGTGTAATAAAGTTCTGTATTTGCTACAGTATTAATCCCTGATCTTTCCTCGGTATTTTTATAAAAAGGATTGTTTGCATGCCCTCTGATTGCTGTAATACTTTGTGCATTAGACCATTTTCCAGTATAAATAACTCTTCCAAATTGATCGTATTTTGTAAATATCCATTTGTTTTCAGATCTTAAATTCCCATCTTGTGTAATAGTAGGTTGATCTAAACGGTTATATACGATATATTCCCAGTCTTTTCCTGGTATTTTTTTTCTAGCTAATCTATTTCTGTAATCATATACATATTGATAACATAATTCATTAAGTTCATTGTCGGAAATTCCATCGATTGTCGTTACTTTAGGAGGTAATACATAACTAAGATTTCCATAATCATCGTATACATAATAAGTATCATGTGGTTCTTCTTTATTGTTAACTAAGGCATACGTTCGTTTCAATACAATTTGTCCCTGTTTATTTTTAAATTCCTCTGTAGTGTGTAGTTTACTTGTAGAACTATTGTGATTTTCATCTTTTGTAATTGTTTTAAATAGTTCTCCAGCGGTATATGTACCTGCATCGACCAAGTTAGGTTCATAAATTTTTACAGTTAATTCAGTAGTAACATTATAGAGTTTGACTTCGTTTGTTGCGTTAGTTTCATAATCAAATTCAATTTCATGCCCACTACCTAAACGCCAATTATACCCTGGTGCAGCTTGTTTTTCGACTCTATGCAAAGGTGAATTTTCAAAAGATTTTTCTGAGTATGGGTTAGGGGTATTGGTATTTATATCAGCGCCATAATTTGCTGTATAATAATTATTAGTACTTGTTATTGTATTGGTTTTTAAAGTACCATTTCCTACGGTTGGATATGGTAAGTACTCTTTTGTTTGTCTTCCAAAATCATCATATTCTGTATGAGTTACAATATCATCACCTGTTGGACTCTGTTTGATTCCTATATTTTGTTGAGGTCTTCCTAAACCATCGAAATAGGTAATTGATCTAATTACATCTTTATCTTCTGTTAAGTTTGCAGTATTCGTTGTAGGAATTTGAGGCTTTACAGTATAGATATAGTTCTCATTGCTTAAAGCTAAAGGTATAGGGCAGCCAGTTGCAGATATTCCTCCATGAACAGTTGGACATTGGTCATTACTGTTTGCAACATATCCTAAAGGTTGGTCACATGCTTCTTTTGTAGTATTTGGATCTCCAAGATTGTCTCCATCTGTATCAGCATACCAAGTAGTTTGTATACAAGCTGGGCATCCTGTAGCAGATCCATTCCCATTTTGGTTAGGGCATTGATCATTATTATTACTAACATAACCTTGTGGTTGCTCACATTGAACAATAGTTGTGTTTGGATCTCCTAAATTGTCTCCATCGGTGTCAGCATACCATGTTTTAGCTGTGCCTAAGGTAACATCTACGTAGCTAGAATTTGTACTCCAAATTCCATTAGAGTTTCTAGCTCTTAAGTAATATCTACCAGAAGCATTTACTGGTAAGTTTATACTCTGACTAAAAGTATTGGTGCCATTAGGATTTGTACCTTGCCAATACCAAGTAATACCAAAAGGAGCAAGATATTTTGTTAGTGTAGCATTGGTACAAGTTAAATTTGAAATATAAGGTTTTGTTGGAGTTGGAGGAGGTATTGAATTTGTATTATTAACATATACATTGTAAGTACCTTCAATATTCCCAATTCTACTATAAGCAGTATATTGAATTACCTTTCTACCAGTAGAGGTCCATTTAATTTCAACACTGGTATTTGTCTGTTTTATAATAGTAGCTCCAGAAACAAACCATCGAGCAGATGTAATGTATTCTTCTTTTCCTTTTGGAATATTAACTACTTTATATACATGTTGATCATTAAGGTTAGGGTTATTTACCCCAGATATTTCTGCAATACCATTTTCTGTTTTATTAATGCTGATAATAGGTCTTATTTGAGCATAGCTCTTAAGAGTACATACTAAAAAGAAGACCAAGTTTAGTATGAATATAGTTTTAATATTTTTCAAAGCGTCTTAGTTTTTATAATTGTACTTATATTCTTCTGTAATATTTCCTGCGGCATCTTTAATTGATTTTAATCGATTGAAATCATCATAATGATAGTAGATGGTATACTCTCTAGGGTCTGTCATACTGGTAATTCCTACTAAAGGATTATACGTATATGTTGTGATCATTGCATTGGGCAAACTTGTTCGTAATGTTTGTTCTTGTAACGCTGTAAGACCTCCTGTTTCAGTATGAAAATTAGAATTGAATCCTGGTAGTGCTTCAATTTGAGCTCTAGTTGCATTTTCAATTTTAGCTACAGGATATTGTTGATCATATCCCCAGATATAACTAATATGAATACCGTCATGTTTAGAAACTTCGATAGGATTTCCTTTAGAGTCATACGAATGAAAGATGATACGATCTTCTAATGAAGAAGCTCCTTTTGAAGTTTGATTTTTTTCTGGTAGAATAATATCATTTCCCCAGTCTTTGTATATAATTTTTTGTTTAGCATTGGATAGAAGGTCTCCATTAGATGTTTTGTTTTCAGTAATCGTTTGTATTGGGATTGCAATTCGATTTTGAACAATTAGTTGTTGTTCAGCTACGTTTGGAGATCCTATATCTTGAGGATACATGAATGTTGTAGTTAACGTTTTATTATCACTACTTATAGTTTCTTGTTTAGTTCTTAATAAGTGAATTGGGTTTTCATGAGCATAACTTACATGGGAAGTAATGGTGCTATTTTCAAAAAAAGTTTGATGAGATTCATTACTCAAACTGTTCCAACCACTATTTGTATAATAGGGAGTCATGTTTTGAGCATATTTTAAACCATGTTTATTATGATCTCCTATAATATCATTACCCCATTTAATAGCAAAAGAAGATTTAGGATATGCATTGGTAGTACGAAAAGAATGCTGACTATAATTGTAGCTTTTCTTTTCCACTAATTTAGCATTATTAATGCCTTCCTCATCTTTATAAACGAATCGTTTTAATAATTGTCCTCGATCTAATTCCATACTTTCTGCAGGGACATAAGGGAATGTATGATCTCCTTCGTCTTTTACATGTGAATAATTGTATTCTGTATAACCTAGATTTTTTGTAGTTCCTTTTTGAATTTCAAAGACCTTACTATAACCAACAGGAGAGCCTGAATGTGTTACTTGTTGCATGTTACTTGTAGATTGTACGCGCAGTAATTGAGTTTCAGATTGGCCACCTGAAGGAACTCCAGCGTGATAATATATTTTTAAGGTATGACTAAAGTTAGGAGTCATAAAAGTATTTCCAGAAGAGTCGTTAGAATCAAGAGACTTGGTGTATTTATATTCCTTTACAATAGGTGTTGCATTTTCATGAGTATAATTCTTCATTTCTTTAATGCGTAACCCTCCAGCATATTTATTAGTACTTGTTTGGTTGACAATTGCCTTTTCCCATTCAGCTATAAACGCAGCATATCGATATTGTGGTGGATTTTGATTAAATCGAACAACCATATTATAGGTCCCATTCGGAAGATGAAATGTTTTTTCTGGATATGTAATGTCTATTATTCCGTTAGAACCCTCTACAGTAAAACGAGCACAATTATTAGCTAAGCCATTACTTAAATCACATCCTGGTTCAACAATAGTAAACTTAACAATAGCACCTCCATTAGGGTTATTCCCGTTAAGTCTAGTATCTGGTGGATTGTTAATGGTAAATTGTTTAGTAGCAGTAAATGTTGGAGTTAGTGGTTCTTCAATATCTATGAACTCTAATACTTCTAAAGTTTGCGAACTTTTAATGTACTGAGGAGGAATAATGCCATCATTACGCACGTCATGATTTTCATAATTAAATTCTGTAAAACCTCCTGTGGGGTAAGTAATCTTGGTAAGAATTCCAAATTGTGATGCATTAGGGTTGACACTTCTATCTGCTCCTTGAATAACTATAGGAGTGCCTAGTGTAGGAATACTATAAGTTGGGGTTAAGTTGGCATTTTCGTCGTGTCCGTTATAGTAGCCCCAGTAATCTTGTCCAGCACTTCTTCTACAGGCTGGGAAATTATGTTCATTATAAGTAAAGTTATGCGTTAGTTTTTTATCAATATCAATATTAGATACTTCCTCTAGAGTGTCAAAAAGCATCCATTTTTTTACATAGCTTTCTGCATTATAACAGTTTCCTAATGAGTTACCAGAACCACTTTTATATCTATGATGAAGTTGGTAGTTCTTTATGAGTTCATTATTATTTGTATAGATGGCAATATTTTTTAATCGATGACCGCCTAATAAATCTTCTCTAGGTTCAGTATCTTCAGAGAACTTTACATAACCAGTAGAGAAAACAATCTTATCAATTAACTTAGCGTCTGTTCTACTAGTGATTAGAATACTTCCTTCATTTGGAGGAATATGTCCTAAACCTCCTAGAACATGATATTTTGTTACAACATTTGTGGTTTTTATAATTTGAGATTCTGTTCTGTAAATAAAATCGATAGTGTCTTTTTTATTTGCAGCAATCATTTTAGAAATATACCAAGATGTAGTTTTAGCACTACCTCCATTAGGGGTATTTGTTTCTTTTGAATTCATGATATAGGTTACCCCATTTTGATCTACCAATGTAAACCCAGATCCTTCTTTAGTGATTTGTATATTTGATTTAGGAAATGTAATGAAGGATGCTGTTTCCTGATTCCAAAAAAACTTTCCGCTTTCACCAGGAATATTGTAATTAAAAATATCTGGTTCAGAATCTTTTATTCCATTAAATAAATCTTGTCTATAAAGATTAAAGAATGTGCTATTACTATCTTTTTCATCCCATATTTCTTTTATAGTTTTTCCAGAGTACTTAGAAAAATAGCCACCATTTTCATCGGGGATTCCTCTTACACTTCTGGAAATTGAAGGGATGGTATTTAAAGACCACCCTAAGCCAACCCAAGAAGCTATACTTTCAACTTTATTTCCTCCAGCGTGATAACTTAATGATAAAGGCAATTTTAAATCTCCAGAACTTATTGTGTAAATAGGAATGCCTATGTTGGGAACTCCTGTGAAATGCCCTACTGGTATTTCACCATATTTAGTCATTTCTGCTGCATTAGGACTTAGAGGAATAATTTGCGGTAATTCCTGTCCATAACCTTTTAATAAACCAAGCGCAATAGCAGCGCTTATTATCAGTTTTTTCATAAATTTTGATTGATTTAGGTAATAAAGTTCAGGGGTTTGCAGCAGTTTTAGTTTCGAAAATTCAACAACTTTAAGAATTAGAACCTTTTTTTCTTATGCAATTTTTTTTTGAGAGTAAAAGAAAAAATAAAAAGAAGATTTAGGACAACTATTGCTGAATTTTGGAGATTGAATTGAAAGTAAATTTTTAAATAATTATTGTATTCCTATAAAAAAATAAAAATAGAATTAAAGAAAGAGGTAAGAGTATGCAAAGAAAAGTTGTTGGTTAGTTTTAAAAAGGGAGATTTTAATGATTATATAGAATTAGGAATTTTGCCATAATTAGAAGTGAAATTAAGATTATAGGTAAAGTGAACTGAAATATTAGTTTTTCAATTGTTTGGTTGAAAATATTTTATAGAAGTCTATTTACTTTATTAATTTGATTTTAACTTCAGTTTTAAACCAAGGTACTGAAGTACCTTGTAAATTATACTTGTGTTTTTAGGTATAAAGTAATTTTATATCAGAAAATAGCACATAGACAAAATTCAAGAGTATAAAAACTTTTGTAATAAAGTCAATTATTGTTTTGACTTTGGTTTTAGACCAAGGGACTTCAGTCCCTTGCTAGGTTGACCTTATATTCTTTAGGTGTTGTTAATCTAAATGGTACTTGTAGTTTTCTCTCTCAAATTCACTAACAGATATATAACCTCTATTTTTAATTTGATTTTCTACTATGTCTAAAGCTTCTTTTATAGTTAGGTGTATTTTTCCATTTTTTTATTCAGTATTATTAAATCATCGATATCTAAATTAAACCATTCACCTCTGACTCTTTTATTTTTAAAAAGTCGATGTAGCTCAGTTTCTATATTTCTTGAAAATATTTTAAATTCTCTGGGATAAAGTGTTTTTTATTGATTTAACTTATCAAGTTCCTTGTCGATTTGGATATGTATTTCTTCTATTTGTTGATTGTATTTGTCTGTATCTTCTTTTATTGCTATCCTTAATAATTCAAAGGCCTGAACTCTAAATGTAGAATATTTTAATAATATTTTATTTTGATTAATTAGCTCAGAAGGTAAATCTTCAAGTTTATTTAAATTGTTGATTATTTCAATATTTTCCTTCCATTTTGGAATGATTTTCTCATCTAATTCTTGAAGTAAAGAACGATTTGTTTCTGTACTTAAATGCTTATAAAAGACTAAAGTTTCATCTTCATTTTTTGAGAATTGTGAGAGTTCTATATCATATTTTTCGTATAATTCGTCATTAGTAGATAGATAAGCATATCCAAACACTACAACTCCTATTATTAATAATGAAATAACCCCGATTCCAGCTGCTTTCCATCCTGAAAAAAATGAGTTTCCGTTTTCTTTATGAATTTTCAAAATATCACCTTGTTTCCACTCAACAATAGTCCAAGTAATTCCAGTATAAATAAGGGGAAGTAATTGATTTGGAATTTTGGTAACTATTTTTTCAGGAATCATAAAAATCCCTCCAAAAAGAACTATTGTGGCTATAATTCCAATTATTAAAGATTTATGTCCTTCATTTGGTTTATTTAATGCTTTAAAGTTCTGACTTATCAGATACCCAGCTGCTAAAGGACCTCCTAAAATGGTTGCGCCGCTTATTGCTTTAGATGAATAAAGTTTTATATTTTTAGTATTGTTGGTTATTTCTAATTCTGTTTCAGCCATTTTTTAGTTTAAAGGTAATTTATTCATATTTATACTAAAATTATTGTCAAATGTATAAAAATGTAGAATTTTATATTTTAAAATAATTTAATCAGAAAAGAAGTAGTCAATTAATTAAGACTACTTCTTTTCTATTTGATGTGTTATTAATTAAAAGATAGACTACTTCTCCAATCCTTTCAACAAAGCTTCTTTAATTCCCTCTAAGTTCTCAGAGAATACCATCATTTGACTTAATATTTGTGCCATTTCGTTTTTATCTCCTAATCCTTTTAGCTTGTTATTCTTTAAGAATATTTCTTTAATACTGTTCCAACGTGTTGTTTCTTCCTCAGAAAGCTGGTCAATTAATTCTTTATATTTTAATAAGTTTCCTTCTGCTGCAGAGGTTAAGGTTTGGGATTCACTTTCGTAGTGTGATAATAACAAACGTTGCAATTCATCATCATTCATAATCGGAACGATTTTAGCAACTAATTTATTCATATCACGATACGAACCTTGTAATTTAAAGGAAGGCTCTGTTCGGTACTGATCTTCCATTGCAGCCGATTGGATATAAGCTTGATTTACCTTTAAAACGGTGTCCCTAACCGTAATTACTTTTTCTAATACGGCAGTGTAATCTTGAATCTCTTGTTTTGTGTGATTTCCTTTTAGGTTGACATCGGCAGTATTGTTTTCTACTTTATCAATTAAGGTATACACATCTTCAAAGTATTTACTACTTAATTGATGTAACACAGGATTGGAAGTCATCGAGTTTTCAATTAAACTTAATTTGAATAAATGCGCTGTATCTCCAATAATGTCTCCTAAATTATAGATATCGGCACGATTGGCTAACATATCTGGAATTTGGAAACGATCTCCGCTTTCTGTATATGGATTTCCGGCCATAATTACACAGAATTTCTTTCCGCGTAAATCGTAGGTTTTCGGTTTTCCATTAAATACACCTTCAATTTTACGAGTACCATCTGAAAGCGAAATAAACTTTTGTAAGAACTCAGGATTACAATGCTGAATATCGTCTAAGTATAACATTACATTATCACCCATTTCAAAAGCTAAATTCAATTTCTTTAACTCTTCTCTAGAAGCTGAGTTGTTTGCAGACATTGGGTCTACCGAAGTAACTTCATGACCAATAGCAGGACCGTTAATCTTCATAAATACCAAACCTAAACGGTTAGAAATGTATTCCATTAACGTAGTCTTACCGTATCCAGGAGGAGAAATTAGTAATAACATTCCCATTCTGTCGGTACGTTTATTATCGCCAACAGTTCCCAATTGTTTCGCTAAATTATCTCCAATTAAAGGGAAATATACCTGATCAATTAGTTTATTACGAACAAAAGAAGATAATACTCTAGGTTTAAATTCTTCAAGCTTTAAATCTTCTTTTAACTGCTCTGTAATTGCTTGTTTCGCTTCTTTATATCGAATATAATTAGGAACTTCTACGGTTGTAAATTCATCTAATTTTCGAATAAAATCATGATAGTTAAAAACAAAAACGCCTTCAGTAATGGAAGCATGATCACCTTTTAATTGCTCAATATTTTCTGTAGGATGCACTGCTTTGATAGAAGTATTTGCTTCGTGTTCAAAAAGTGACATACAAACAATTTCATCAATATAAGTTTGTGTGCGCTTTTCTTTAGTAGAAAGGAAAGAACTAATCCATTGTTTTGCTAAATTGATTTTATCAGTATAACTTTCAATTTTATCAATTCCAGCTTTAAACTTATGGTATGCGTCTTGCTTTTTTAACGTTTTAACAAATTCCTCTTTTAAGCCAGCAGCATCTGTACTTATTTGGAAGGTGTTATTTTCTTTTAACTCTTCAAATAAGTAGGTAGCAATAATTGTACTTAAATTCTCAGGAAATAATGCGCTTTCTATAGCAAAATCTGCTGTTTTTTTACTTAGATCTTCAATGATAAAAGAGAAAGAATCGCTGTTAGGAAATACATGTAAAACTTCACCAGATGCTTTTATATTTGAATTTAACAAGGCTTGCGCTGCTTCTGGTAAAGCATTCCAAAAATATTGCGCATAAGCTCTAATGGAAGGCGAGTAGGTGAGGAGTCCTAATTCATGATGTTTATGAACTAAGGTGTGTAAAATATGGCTAGCATCTACATCATGTACTCCTTTTACATAACCTTCAGAATATAAATTACTACTTTCTTTTTGAACTACAGCTAGTAATTGTTCAACAGTTTTGTTAAGTAATTCAGATGAAGAAATGTTTTTAAAGATTTTATAGGCTAAATAAGCAGCTCTGTATACTTCCTTGTTTTCAGATACTAATTCTTGATTCCAATATTTTTTAGATTGTAAAAGAATATCATTTTCAATGGTATCGTAGAAATCTGTACCAGTTAAATGATAATATAATTCTTCATTTTTGTAAACAATAGTAAGATCTAATACTTGCTTATTTACACCAAACTTATGTTTTCCTAACTTGATAATATTTTCACCATCTTCGTATAATTCTTGTTTGTCTTTTAATTTACGAAGTGCATCCTCTTTAGCTACTTTTAATTGTGTTTCTATAGCTTCTGCTTTACCAGCATCATCTAACTCTCGTAGTTGATTAACAATGTCTCTAACTTTATTAATCATTAAATCAGCAGCAAAGTAACCGTTAATATCTTCAATGGTATCAAAACTCTGTGCTTTTTTAGCGACACCTTTTAAAATACGTTCAGAAGCCGTTTGTAATGCTACTGCTTTCTTATTTCGTTTTTCAATTAGGTTGTTTTTTCTAGTGTCAAAAGCGGCATGAATTTCTTCACGCTTTTCAATTATTTGACCAATAAATTCTTCAAAATCGGCAAATTTCCCTTCTAATTCTTCAAGTTGAATGGCGGTTTTGGTTAAGAATTCATCACATTTTTCTGGCGTTGTAGCCATGTCAATGTAATTAATGATACTTTGGTCTATCAATTTTAATTGTGCAACAAAATCAGCTTTAGCTTCAGAACTTCCTAAGCTTTTAATACTGTTTTTAATACCTGCTTTTAACTGATTCAGTGTGGCAAAAATCAATGAGATATTGTCTATGATTTTTGTAGACTGAGAAGTATCTTCAATTTCTAGATTCGAAACAATATCAATCAACATTTCTAAATCAGTAGTAATTTGATTTACTTCCTGTTCTAAAGCTTTGGCTTCAACTACCTTTTTTATCTCAGGTAATGCTTTTTCTTTTTCAGCAACACGCTCGTGATATGGCGCTAAAGCTTTGTCATTTAATAAAAATTGAACACAACGTTTAGAGATGAGGTTGTTTTGTTCTGCAACTTGTTCCTCTAAAGCTTCTAAATGTGTTTTTTGTATATAGCGAACATCATGTAGGCTAATTACTTCACCACGCAAACTTCGTAATTGACTTAATAAACCGACAAAATCGTCAATAGATTTAAAAGAAGTGCTTTTAATTTTACCAAAAAGTTCATCAGACTTCTGATTGATTATTTTGGTTTCTTTCTCAGCTTGTTTCTTTAATTGAACTACTTTTTCAAATTCTTCAATAGCAGCATTTGCGGCTTCATTAATTTGAAGTATAGGTTCATTTAGTTGATGTGTTTCTGCTTCAGGAAGCCAGTAATAGGTATCGTTTATATCTTTCGATATCTTCGCAATATCATTATATAAACCTGTATAATTATCTTCTTTATTTAAAAGATTGATCAGCTCATGACATTCGGCCATGGCCCTTACAATGTCTTTATTACCGATTTTATATAATAGCGTATCTGTATGTTGCGATGGCATAAAACTTCCTTTTAAATAAGGAGTTTGCCATATTTGAACTACATGATGTTTGGTTTGTTCGTTTTCTGTTCGGAAGTAACATAATTCACCGTTTTCTAATAAGGTAAAACCGTTACAGATAATTGGTGTTTTTACTTCCTGCTCAATAATATTATACGACATTAAGATGTATAAACCACGAATGGTAGCATAAAATACATATAAGAAGTCTTCTCCATTGGGAGAGCT
Organism: Tenacibaculum amylolyticum; assembly: GCF_964511145.1. Taxonomy (NCBI): domain Bacteria; kingdom Pseudomonadati; phylum Bacteroidota; class Flavobacteriia; order Flavobacteriales; family Flavobacteriaceae; genus Tenacibaculum; species Tenacibaculum amylolyticum. The sequence goes on along the minus strand of NZ_CAZEFZ010000075.1, from coordinate 10,445 downwards.
GACTTTCTTTTGGAATTTTACTTTTGTAACATCGCTTTCAAAGATTTTGTGTTCTCCTGTTTGTAGGTAATATCCGTTAGGAAAAATAATACCATGACCGTCTGGAAGTTGAACAGCAGTATCTTTAATACTATCTATACGTTGTACTTCTTGTAGTTTATGATTGTAGACAAAATAACGTGGATCTTCTTGGAAAGGTTTGATTTCTAATGTTGTTAAGTTTCCTAAATCTCCAAATCTAAATTGACCATCATCTAAGGTTTGATCAACATGTTCTACGGGTTCAGAAAGAATTCCTTTTCCGTCGTCTGTATTATCTTCAATTTTAATGGTTAAGTCACCTCCAATAGTTTCAACAAAAATTTTATCTAAAATAGAGATGTGAGAGTGCGTTCCATAGCGATGCATATCTCTTGTAACCTCTTGCCATTGAAATTCATGTTGCGCAGGAAACTTGTATTCGTGTTCGCTTCTGTTGTCTACATATGCTAGCTTATTATCATTAATTAACCATTTAAAGGTTTTAATGTCATTGGTATTTTCACTTAGTTGAAAAACCATATGTAAGTAGTTTCCAACAATAGCAAATTTTGAGAAAATTGTATTTCTATAGTATTTATAAAGATTGGTGAAATCGTTTATAAATGTTTGGTCATTTAAAAGATCTAAAGATTGTGCGTGAAAATGATTTTCTTTGAATTCATATACACTAAATACATCTGATAGTTTGATGTCTGTTCGTAGCCCAAAATGAACATTATATCCGAAAATAGAAGTATTTCCTAAAGAAACAATATCTCTGGCAATACAGTTATTCTCAGTATTGATTCTATCATTAGCAATTAATTTGGTTTCTATATTACCAAAAACGTGTTTTCTAGCGTCATTAAGTTTATGTAATCGTTCTTGTAGTTCTTGCTTCTGCTTTTGTAATCTACCTTGAATGATTTCATATGTTCCTCCGTCTAATTGTTGATTGTTTTGGTTTTCTTCCATGTTCAATTTTCTGTTGTTACCTGAGTGAATAAGTTGAGTTTTTTACTGCTTGAAAAGGTTTATGAACCATTTAAAAAAACGTTTAGCTAAATCTGCTTTTTCATTAGATAAAGATTCAAAAGAGTTTTTAATTGTATATGACGGTTGTTTGAGTCGTTCATTGATTCTACTTTTTTCATAATCATCAATAATTAGTGTGTAAGATTCTCCTCTATTTCCAATGATACACAAAACATCGTTATAACTAACTTCTGTTTTGTTGTTTGTTAATAATATATAACCATCATAAAAAGATTCAAGTTCTAAGGTTGCTCTATCTGTTTCAAGTTCACAAATGGCATCACCATTTTTAACAAAATCGTTAACTTTCTTAAGCCAAGTAATTTTGGTTATAGAAATAGGTTTTTCAGGTGAACCTAATTCAGTAGAAAAATCAGGGATAGTAATTAAATTAGTCATTGTAAATTCCCTAGAATAATAAAAAAGTTTTGGTTTTTACTCAGATTAAATTTTTATTGAGCAAAATAAGAGTCTAGTGTCTTATACTAGACTCTTGTTTCTATTTATTAAGATAATTTCTTATCAGATAACCCTAATCCTTTAGCAAGGTTGAAAAGATTACTGAATAATCCTTCTTCATCACTATTGTTAGCTCTATCTTTTAAGTCCATTAAAAGATTTGCAACTGTTAAATTTTTAATATCTTCAGAAGAAATACCATATTGATTAGCGAAGTCTTTTACTTTATCTAAAAGGTTTCCTTTTACATCATCACTTCCTAAGATAGCATCTTTTACATCCTGGATATTATCACTATGCTGTACTAATCTGTCGATTCCTTTTGCTTTAGTAATTTGTCCAATAATTTGATCGAAGAACATCGTTTCTCCACCAACAATATCAATATTTGCAGCTCTTAAAGCATCGCCAATAACTTGTGCTTGTGCATCTGCAATATCTTTTTGGATTTGGATTTGAGCTAAGTCTACTTGTAATTCTTTCTCTAAACGTAATTTGAATTCTTCGTGTTCTTTACCAACTCCGTCTAATTTCTTCATTGCTTCTGCTTTCTCTTCAATTCCAGCAGCATCAGCAATCGCTTTTTCTTTAATTACTTGTGCTTCCGCTAAACCTTCTTCTTTAATAGCTTCTGCTTTTGCCAAAATACCAGCAGCTTCCGCTTTCGCTTTTTTCTCAATGATGGTAGCTTCTACTAATCCTTGACGCTCATTAGCGTCTGCTTTTGCGTGCATAACTTGCGCTTCAGACATACCAATAGTTGCTTCCTCTTTAGCTTTTGCTTCCGCTAATGTTTTACGAGCTTCTGCTTCTTTTTCACTAGCTTCTTTTTGAGCTTGTGCTTCAATATTAATTTCTTCCGCTTTTTGTTTAGCAGCTTCTTTTTCAGCTTCTGCTTGCTTAATACGTTTAATTAAAGATTCTTCAGCATTTGCTTCAGCAATCGTAATTTTTACTTGCTTCTCACGATCTGCAGTTTTGAAAGCTTCAATATCTTTCATGTTTTCTTGCTCTTCTACCACACCTTTCTCTAACATTACACGATCGCGAATAACATCTTGAATGTTTTTCTTTTCTACTTCAACAACTTTTTCTTTTTCAATTTGTGCTAAGGTTACAATTCTTTCACGTTCAGTTGCTTCTAACATTCTATCTTTCTCTACACGTTCGTTTTCTACAGCATCTGTACGTAATTTGTTTTTCTCTGCAACAATTACCTGACGTTGTTTGTTTTCTTCTGCTACTTGAAGTTTTTCTTCTGTAGCAATGCGTGCACTTTCAGATTTTAAACGCTCTTCTTCAGCAACTTTTAAGGTTTCTGCTTCTTCACGTGCTTTAATATTGGCAATTTCTCTTTTTTGTTGTTCTTCTTTCTCAGCTAATTGCTTATCTAATTCTAAAATAGCCTCACGTGCTTCTACATCCTGCTTACGAATTACTTTTTCCTCATCTCTTTTAATAAGGTTTGCTTTTACATTTTGTGCAGCTGTTAATTCCGTAATTTTCTTAATACCTTCCGCATCTAAAATATTATCTGACTTTAAGAAGTTTACTGGAGTTTGCTCTAAATAATCGATAGCGCAATCTTCTAAGGTATATCCATTTAAGTCAGTACCAATAATATCTACAATCTCATCTCTAAACTCACGTCTAGCTTCGTATAGTTCTGTGAAATCAAACTTTTTTCCTACTGTTTTTAAAGCTTCTGAGAATTTTGCTTCAAATAACTCTTCTAACGTTTCAATATCTGAAGCTCTTCCACACCCAATAGTTTGTGCTACTTTTTTTATGAATTCTACTTCATTGTTTACACGTACAAAGAAAGCTACTTTTATATCTGCTCTTAAATTATCTTTACAAACAAGTCCGTCGTTTCCAATACGCTCAATCTGAATTTTCTTTACTGAAATATCCATGATCTCCACTCGGTGGAAAACAGGAACTACATACATTCCTCTATCTGTAGCAACTTTAGTTCCTTTAAAACCAGTACGTACCAAGGCTTGACCTTGAGGTACTTTTTTATAGAACATTGCGATTATCGCAAAATAAATAATGACTATAAAAAGTATTAGTCCTAAACCTATACTTAAAAGTTGAATAATTGAATCTGTCATAGTAATTAATTGATTTTAGTGATTTTTATAATTTGTAAAATTAGTTTTTAAAAGTTTATATCTATGTCTTCTTCCATATATTTTTGAGCATAATAAAACGAGCCGTCATTACTCTTTTTTATGATTAAAATAGAAGAGTGGTATTTGATCTCTTTACCGTTAAGAGATTTTATATAAATGTTAAGTGTTTTGTCATCTGCTTTAATTTCAGCACTTCCTAGTTTATCATTAGAAATATTAGATAAACTAATTCCTTTCCTACCGATTAATTCAGTCGGAGCATCTCCGTCTTGATTTAAATTCTTAAAAAAGCTTTTAAATGGTGTTGTGAATATTTTTGTAACTAATAATGAAGGGAAAAAGCCACCTAACATTAATAGAAATCCAAAAGTACTATTATAACTATGAGTTAAAGTTGTACTTAATGTAGTCATTATCCACCATATAAAAATCCAACATGTAAACGTAAACATGAAAGGTAGTCCTACGAAATTAAAATAGATTAATAGTATTTGCCACCATTTTAATGGTTTCTTTCTCTTACCAACAATGTCTTCAGGGTTTACTTCGGTGTTTGAAACATCATGAAAATCTATATTTCCTCCTTCAATTCCTGAGTTTACATCAGCGTCTACATCTACATCCACATCAGCATCCACGTCGATGTCGATATCCATGTCTACATCTACATCTAAGTCAAAATCGATACCAGAAATCATTGTGATTAGCCAGTAGGTTACCAGTAATATTAGAAGTATGGTTAGTGTAATGTTTACATTAGAAAATACAATGTCAGTTAATGTCATAGCTAGTTAATTTATTAAGGTGTGCAAATTATGAATTACGAATTTTAATTAAAAGAAGAAAATGATAATTGTCAACTCGTAATTCATTATTGACTAATCGTTTAATCCTAACTGCTTTTTTAAAGCAGCTAAATCTTCTTCTGCTGATTGATTTGTTGTGTCAGTAAGCTCTTCTAACTTTTGATCGAGTGTTTTATTTTCATTAGCAAGATCACCATAAGCTTCAGCTAAGGCTTCTTCTTGTTGAATTTTACTTTTCATTCGTTCTAGCATAGCAACAGTACTAGAACTGTCAATCTCAGCCATTTCTTTATTCAAGTTTTTTGTAGCTTTAGCCACTTTGTGTCTGGCTTTTAAAGTTCTAAGTTCGTTTTCCCATTTTTTTAATGAGTTTTTAATTTCTTGAACGTTGGCTTCTAATTTAGCAACTGATTCATCAAAGCTTTGCGCTTCATTTTTAGCTGCTTCAACTTGCTGATTGGTTTCTTCCTTTTTAACAAGTGCTTGTTTAGCTAATTCATCAGCTTCTTTAGCATTTAGATCACCGTTTTTTGCTTTGGTTAGAATAAGCATAGCCTTTTGCTGATAATCATTGGCTTTAGATGTAAATTCTTCTACATCATTCTTTGCTCTAATAGCTAAGGCTTTTACTTGTGCTAATGATTCTAGCGATTTTTCTAAATCAATTTTTAAATCGCGAATTCCTTGTTCTGTCATTTTAATAGGATCTTCCATTCCATCTAGAGCAGCATTGGCTTCAGCTTGACCTATTTTAAATAATCTTTTGAAAAAATTCATAGTATTTTAATATTTTGAAAATTTTATAATCTCATCTGAATATTCACTAAGTAATAAACTTAAAGAGTTTAAACTAGCTTCTAATTCATTAATGTCTAAGTTCTCTAATTGTAAGGTGTCTCTAAAAATGACACGCTCTCCTGTTTCATCTAGCACAAAAGCTCCATGAATTATATCTCTATTTTTTTGAAGCAATGCTTTAAACATAGCTTCGTTTGGCTTAGTTGCTTTAAATATGAATTGCTCCATAATTAAAATTGGATAAGCCACTCCAATAATTAGGTTTTTAATCCCAAAATTTTCTTTTTCAATAACAAAAATCCCCTCAGATTGAATTTCTTTACGAATCGTAAAGTTTAGTTCTAGCAAATAATTTTTAGTTTTTTCAAAATGAATACTCATTAGCAATTAGTTATAGTTAGATAGTTTTGTAATTGTGTTTTCTTTTATGCAAATATCATTGATGTTAAGAATATCGCACAGTGTAAAGTTAAAAGAATCATAATTAAATTTGTTAATAGTTTAGTGTTACTTTTTCTAGAAAAATTAGCAAAATTGATTTTTATTAGCTAATATTGTTAGTGTAAAGATACAAATAATTTCAATATTTGCAAATAAAATTAGCAAACATGTCTTTTTTCGGTAGAAATATTAAAAAAATTAGAGGAGTTAAAGGGTTGAGTCAAAAGTCTTTTGCAGAGTTGTTTGATTTAAAAAGAGCTACCTTAGGAGCTTATGAAGAAGGTAGGAGCGAACCTAAAATTGAAACAATTATTAAAATTGCTAATTATTTTAGCATTTCAATCGACAGTTTGCTAACTTCAGATTTAACAGTTAATGAATTGCTACGTTTTAAAGAAGATTTAATTTTAAATCATGCTTTAGATGAAAAAGAGAAGTTAGTTGGAATACCGTATATAGCGGAAAAAAATATTACTAATTATTGTAGCTATGCTGAAAATCCATCTTTTATTGAGGATTTACCGGTTATTCACTTACCAATTGATGATGAGAAATCATTGAGAGCATTTGCAGTAACTAATTTAGAAATGACAGATAATGATAAAGGGTTGTATCCAAAAGATATTGTTATTGCTGAATATGTTTCAAAAGAAGAGCTTGTAGATTATGGAAATGGAGAAGTAGTTGTTGCTGTACTAGATGAAGAAGTAATTTTAAGGAAAATTTATTTTATAGGTGATGAAGTAATTTTTAAAGCAGCGCATAAAAATATAGAGGATAAGAACTATCCAAAATCATCAATAAAAGAATTGTGGCTAATTAAATATTCTTTTATAAAACGTCTGCCCGAAGTAGGAGACGAGGTAGAAAATAAATTATTATTTCTTGAAAGGGAACTTCTAAAACTAAAGAATAGAGGCTAATCTAGTCTTTATAATCTTTATTAATACCTATGCTAAAGCCAAAACGAGTTTCGTTTTCACTGCCTAAACGATGTATTGCTACCTTACCCAAACCAATTTTCCCAAATTCATTATAAGTAATGTCTTTGTCTTCCAAATATAATTTACCTGTAAAGGGTTTCTTAGCTACATACTCACTTACATTGTTGCTTTGGTATACATTAACAGATAGAATAGTGTTATCTCCTTGTATAGTGCAAGAAAAACCATAATCGTCCCATATTAAATACTCATTGGTAGAAGCTATTCTTCGGGTAGGTTCTCCAAAAATAGCTGTTAAGCGAACATGATTGGTTGGAAAATCCAACATTGTGTCATTAATCAGTAAAGAGTCCGTATTACAATGAATTATAAACTCTTTCTGTTTCTTTTTCTTAAAAAGGTTTAACATACTTCTTTTTTATTTCTTCTTTCCGAAAGTAAAACTATAAAATATTCATGCTTCTTGTATCGAAAAAGTTTATTTTTTTAGTTGTATTATATATAAAAATCTAAGCTATTATTCTTGAATATTAAAAATAATTGTATTTAAAAAAGAGCTAAATTTTGGTTAAATTTGTAGGAGAGAATAATTAAACACAGACATATGAATATACCTCAAACCAGTTTTCCAAGAGTTGTTATTATTGGAGGAGGTTTTGCAGGATTAGCTGTTGCTAGGGGATTAGAAGGAAAAGAACTTCAAGTAGTATTGCTAGACAAACACAATTATCATACTTTCCAGCCTTTATTATATCAAGTTGCCACTGGTGGATTAGAACCAGATAGTATTGCTTTTCCTTTACGAAAGCGATTTAATAATATAGAAAATTTCTTTTTTCGATTAGCAGAGGTAACTGGTATAGATTCAGAAGAGAAAGAGATTGAGACTTCAATTGGAAATTTACATTACGATTACTTAGTAATTGCAACAGGTTCTACAACGAACTTCTTTGGTAGTACAAATATTAAAAAGTATACCATGGAAATGAAGTCAATTCCTCAATCGTTAAATATCAGAAGTTTAATTTTAGAAAATTTTGAAGAAGCATTGTTAACTTCTGATTTAGAAGAGCGAAAGAAGTTAATGAATTTTGTAATTGTAGGAGGTGGACCAACAGGAGTTGAGTTAGCAGGAGCTTTAGCAGAAATGAAGAAAGGGATTTTACCGAAAGATTATCCTGATTTAGATATTCGTTTAATGAAGATAAACCTTATTCAAGGTGCAGATTGCTTATTGAAAGGAATGAGTCCAAAAGCTTCTGAAAAAGCTGAGGATTTCCTTATAAAGTTAGGAGTAGATGTTTGGAAAGATCTTCGTGTATTTGATTATGATGGAGATATGGTTAAAACGGATGGTACAGATAATTTTAGAGCAGCTACAGTAATTTGGGCTGCAGGAGTGAAAGGAGCAGCAATAGAAGGATTAGAATCGGAGTGTGTTGTGGAGAGAGCAGAAAGGTATAAGGTAGATGAATTTAGTAGAGTACAACATCATGATACAATTTTTGCTATAGGTGATGTTGCTTGTATGAAGTCCGAAAAATATCCTTATGGTCATCCTATGATGGCACAACCAGCTATTCAACAAGGACAACTTTTAGCGAAGAATATATTAGCTGAGTTAAGAGGAAAACCAATGAAACCTTTTGCGTATAACGATAAAGGTTCTATGGCTACCGTAGGAAGGAATAAAGCAGTGGTTGATTTAAATAAGTGGAAGTTTCAAGGAGTTTTTGCTTGGTTTGTGTGGATGTTTGTACACTTGTTTTCATTAATTGGTTTTAGAAATAAGGCAGTAGTTTTCTTGAATTGGGTGTACAATTATATTCGATTTGATAGAGAAACCAGATTGATTATAAGACCTTATAAGAAGCGAAATAAATATTCTTTTGAAGAGCAAGAATCATAAATAAAAAAACTCCCATTTTGGGAGTTTTTTTATTCTCTAAAACTTGTGATTATAGCTATAGAGTTGTCTTCATTTACAATAACCTCATAATCCATACAAAAATCTACATTTAGTGTTTCCACAACCTCTTGGTTATTTTCAGTTACGATGGTATAGGTAATGTTTCCTATATTATAACTTCTAAATTTAGATGATTTACCAGGCTCTAAGTCTCTAATGTTTTCAGTATCCCCAGAAGGAGTGTTAATAACAACACTAACTTCTTCAGTTCCCATGTTTGTAATACGGGCTCTTGGATTTTCATTATTGCATTCAGAACAATTGGTAAAAAGAAGGAATGAAGTAAAAAATAAAAAAGTTAAAAAGCTTTTTAACATTTTCATGAATTGATAATTAAGGGATTAATTGGCCGCGAAGATAGTCTTTTTTATGAATATAGATTTGTAGCGAAGAGATTGTATAAATTTATGAGGTAACTACTTCAAAGATGTATATGCATTAATCTATATTCATAAAAACAAAAAAAGTAGTTGTAGGTTTAAGTTTAGACCTGTTTAGTTATGTGTTTTAAGAAGCTATATATGAAGACAAGGGGCTTTTAATTCATATTTTATATCATTTGGAAAAAGTATAATATGAAAAGAATAAAAATATTATAGTGAAATATACATGGCTTTAACAGCTTCTGGACCATATGTACGCTCTAATTTTCGTATGATAAAATGTCCTTTTGCCATATCTTGAAAATGACTTATAAATAATGTATTTATTAAAGCTCCACCAGCAGCTCCAATAATAGGAGCAGATTGCGCTAATGCTTTTTCGGTAACTTGAATTCCAAAACGTTTTGCTATTTTACCAATAATGGTTAAAATAAAGGGAGCGCTTTCATTTACAATTCCTTGTTCAGTTACATAACGAGTAGCTTGAGCGATAGAATTAGATAAAAAAGCACGCGTAGCATAATATCCCGATTCTAAAGTGGTTTCTTCTGTAGTATTTCCACCAAGAGCAAATACTTCTAAACAAGCAAATTTGGTAGCAGGATCGTTAATGTTTTCTCCATTGGCACGTGCAGTTTCTGCAATAGAACGTAAAATAATAGTAGTAGTTATAGGAAGTTCTACAGCTAATCCAGGTAAACCAAATAGTCCGCCAACTGCACCTGCTGTACCAACAGCAACTTTATGTAACAAATTATTGGTGCTTTTTTCAGTATTGTTGTCCATTGTAAAAATAGCAGTATTTGCAGCTTTTAATAAAGCACTTTGAGTTACGTTTCCTACAGTACTAGACCAGTTTTTAGGTAATAGCTCTAATCCTTTTTGAATAGGACTTCCTATGGCATTGGTAATTTTCATAGCAATACCAGGATTTTCTAATAATATTTTAGCCTCTTTTAACTCTTGAAGTTCTTTTTCTGATAGTTGTAGAGAAGGTGTATTCATATATATGTAGCAATTTATCATTTTTCTTAGACTCAAAGATATAAAATATTTGAAAATAGAGTTGAAAGTCAGGAAATCACCCGAAAAAGGTGATTTTTGTTAAAATTGCTTTTTGTGAAAATCCTTTCAATCTGATAACTTTTTGTAACAAAAAAGTGCTTTTTTCTTAGGTTTTACGGGGTTTGTAGAGTTTTTAAAATTTCCTAAATTTCTGTTTTTTGTAAAGATCGAGTATCTTTATAAAAGTTTCTTAACAACTATTCTTACCCTTTTTTTTACCCTTTTTTTTTCTTAGCTTTGAGATATAAAATTGTTACAAACCTTTAAAAATTGTCAAAATGTATTTCTATTTAAAAGAACCAAACAAAGGAAAACCGACACCTATAATTATTCAATTTAGCGGGATTATCGAAAAAGGACTTTTTAAATATCCTACAGGTGAAAAA
>NZ_CAZEFZ010000074.1:0-24622 GCF_964511145.1 Tenacibaculum amylolyticum | reverse complement strand
GATGATGAATCAAGAAGATTTAAACATCATCCAAGGAGGATTCGCAGCATCATCTACAGTTGAGTCAACAAGTGGAGATTCAGATGTATCAAGCGGAAAGAAAGACGGAAACCAAGTAATCAAATAATTGGTTTTTCCATCAAAACTATAGGGCAAGTGAAACCTAAACAAGAAGTAGCATTAACTAGATAAAATCGAAATCATGCAATTAGAAACATTAGCAGGCATTGAGATGATGAATCAAGAAGATTTAAACATCATCCAAGGAGGATTCGCAGCATCATCTACAGTTGAGTCAACAAGTGGAGATTCAGATGTATCAAGCGGAAAGAAAGATGGAAACCAAGTAATAAAATAATTATGACTCTAACTTTAAAAGAGGGGGGATTAAGACTGTTTATTTTTAACCAAATAATCCTAACAATTTTATTATTAACCAGGAAGAATTAATTTCAATTCTTCTTGGTTTCCTTTTTTAGGGACCTATTAAATTTATACTTCACTTATTTTTATTATATACTAATTCAAACTTTTTAAATTACAGAATTCCACACTTTAAATTACGGAGATCCCCTTTTATTAAAACGTACATCATTATAGCTTTGTCTTGAATTTACTAGGTAATTTCTTTGGGGGAAGAATTACTGAAAAAGATTAGGAAGGTGAACCTCTCAAGCTGTTTGTTTGAGGGGTTTTTTAATGAAAAACTTTTTAAGCTTGCAGAAAACCACATTTTAGATTACGGAAATCCCCTTTTGTAAAAAATAGCATATATATAGTTTTGTTCTTGAATTTACTAAAGTAATTTCTTTGGGGGAAGAATTACTGAAAAAGATTAGAAAAAACGAGGACCTCTCAAGCAGTTTGTTTGAGGGGTTCTTTCGTTTTAAAAACTGAAGTTTTGCAGAAAACCACATTTTAAATTGCGGAAATCCCCTTTCTTAAAAAGTGACTTTCTTATACATTTGTTAATGTGATCATCCAAGGAAACAAAAGGGTGAAAACATTTTAGGGGATTATATGGCCTTCTAGATCTTATCTAGAAGGTTTTTTGTTTCTGAAAACTTCGAATACTTTAATTTCTTTTTAATTACATTTAAAATAAACTTATTAGTTGAAAAATATAGATTGTATCTAAAATCTATATGATTAGTTATTGTTAGAGTTTTGTTTATGGAGAAAATAGTAGTGTTTATCGAAAAGACTTTCAATAATAAAGTTGCTTATGTTTTTTTGAGTCATATAAAAATTTAATAATATGAAAATCAGAAATATCATTTTAATTTTAAGTATAGTTATATGTAACTCATGTATTGTAAAATCATTAAATCCTTTTTACACAGAAAATAGTATTGAATTTAATAAAAACTTTTTAGGCACTTGGACAGATAATCATAATGATACATGGGAAATTATCTCTACGAAAGAAGAATTTTTAAAAGGGAAAGAAAAAATATCTAAAGAAGACGAAGCTTTTTTAGAAAAATACAGAAGTTCCTATATTACAGTCTATAAAGAGAATAGTAAAACTTCCTATTTTATAGCTACACCGTTTAAAATAAAGAATCAATATTTTTTAGATTTTATACCATATAATTTTGAAAAAAAGAATATTAATTCCCTATTGGAAGATCATATTATTTATACACATTCCTTAGTAAAGTTAGATATTTTAAAAGATGGAAAAATAAACATTAAATGGTTTGATGAAGAACGACTAAAAAAGCTATTTCAAGAGAAGAGAATTAAAATACAACATCGAAGAACAGGAATTATAGAGGAAGATATTTTATTAACAGCATCATCTGAAGAACTATATACTTTTTTGAAAAAATATATGCTTACAGAAGAAGCTGAAAAATGGGAAACAGAAGCCAAGTTTACTTTAACAAAAAGCTGATGAAAAAACAATTAGATTTAGTATTTAAAAACGATCATAACCCATGGCTATTTAATAGTTTTTTATGGCTGTTTATTTTTGTAAGTCTCTTATTTGTTTTTTCAGATATTCCTATTCAAAAAATAGATGTTATTTATACTGTTACTTATGCGTTAACTTTGGTATTTCCAGTAAGCTTTTCTTTATATTTTTTAATTCCGAGGTTCTTAAAAAAAGAAAGAAACGTACTATTTCTTAGTAGCTTATTTTTAGTAGTTATAATTTCTGCTGGGGTTAATATTCTTTGTTTTAATACTGTTATAGATTTCCTATTTCCAGATTATTATTTCATCTCTTATTTCAAAGGATTAAAAACAGTTATCTTATTTACTGTAGTAATTGCAATATCAATATTTATAAAACTAGCAGAAGATTGGGTTTATTTCAATAAAAAAGAAAGAACAGCATTAAAATTAGAATTAAGTGTTTTAAAAAATCAGATAAATCCACATTTTCTATTTAACGCTTTAAATGTGCTATACTCTTTGTCAATAAAAAAGAAACAAGAAACTGAAACTACAATTGCTATATTACAATTATCAGATATTTTAAGATATGTTATTTATGAAGCAGGACAACAACTTATACCCATTAAGAAAGAAGTTGAATTAATTACCAACTATATTGCTTTTGAAAAGAATAGAAACTTACCAAATGTAAAAATAGATTTTATAAATTCTATTAAGGAAGATTTTAAAATAGCACCTATGTTGTTATTACCTTTAGTTGAAAATGCATTTAAACACGGTTTAAAAAGCGGAGTAGAAAAACCATATATATTTATTGAATTACATGCAAATAACGGTAGATTATACTTTTTGATAGAAAATAATTTTATCCCAAAAAGAATAGTGGAAAAAAAATATTCTGGTTTAGGAATAAATAATGTGAAACAATACTTAGAAATAGTATATCCTAATAACTATGAATTTAATATAAGTAATAAAGAATCAATATATAAAGTAGTTTTAAAAATTAATATGTAATGAAAAAGATTTACTGTTTGATAATCGATGATGAGCCAACTTCTCAAGAAGTTTTAAATCAATTTGTATCAGATATTGATTTTCTAGAAATAAAAAAAGTATGTAATAATGCTATAGAAGCAGAAGAAATAATGAATAAAGAAAAGATTGATTTATTATTTCTAGATATTAATATGCCGTTAATTTCTGGACTGTCATTCTATAAATCATTAAAAAATCCTCCATTAGTAATTTTTACAACGGCATATTCAGAATACGCATTAGAAGGTTTTGATTTAGATGCAACAGATTACTTATTAAAACCATTTTCTTTTGAAAGGTTTCATAAGTCGGTTCTAAAAGCAAAGAATATTTTAAATAAAGACAATAGTCAAATTGTTTTAAAATCTAATAAGAAATTATTTCTTCTTAAACTAGACGAGTTGCTATACATAGAATCACTAGGAGATTATATTACAGTACATACAGAGCATCAAAAGTTAATAGTATATAAAACAATGAATTCAATGATGGGTATATTACCAACTCATAAATTCATAAGAATACATAAATCAGTTATCATCAATTTTAATAAAATAGATTTTATAGAAGGAAATCAAGTTGTCATCAAAAAAAATAAATTACCAATAGGGCAGAAGTTTAAATTAGAATTATTGAATAAAATAAAAGGTATTTGAGCCTTTTCAGGAAAAAAACCTTTTTGACCTACGGAAAATTACATTTCAGAATGCGGAGTTCCCCTTTCATTAAGCTTATAATCAGTTATATATTTGTAATGTTATTATTTAATAACAAATCATTAGGGATTATTTAAAAAATTACAAAAATGGGAAGAATTTTAATCAAAAGAGCTAATCAAATTATTAAGGGGTTTTTATTAGCATTAGCAGAGTGTGGTAAAGGAGCAGGATATGCAATACAACACTAAAAATTAACCAAACTTAAGCTACCTACTACGGTGGCTTTTTTTCTGTCTTTAATATAATATGTAGCAACCTTTAAGGTTGCTTTTTTATTACTGAATATATTAAAGAAAGATATGCAGACTTACGGAAAATTACATTTTATAGTGCGGAAATCCCCTTTTGAGAGCTAGTAATCAATTATATATTTGTAGTGTACAATTTAGGGATTATTTAAAATTACAAACAATGGGGAAATTATTAATCAAAAGGGCTAATCAAATTTTAAAAGGGTTTTTATTAGGATTATCTGAGTGTGGTAAAGCAGCAGGGTACGCGTTACAACATTAAGACATTGGCCAAACTTTAAGCTACCTAATTTAGGTAGCTTTTTTACTTCTTAAACTTTTCTCTACACGGTGTAGGGTAAATATATATTCAATTGTATTAATACCGTAAAACACTAAAAAAGAAAAACATGGAACAATTGAGGGGATTATCTAAGAAAATGACTAATCTACAGAAAAGTGTACTAGCTAATTTATCTGAATTAGGAAAAGCTGCTAGTTACGCAATTCATCATTAGTCGGATTATTACTTATTAGGGATTGTGAAAGCTACGAGTAACTTCGTAGCTTTTATTATTTAAAAGCATTTAATCCAGTAATATCAAAACCTGTAATTAGTAAATGAACATCATGTGTTCCTTCATATGTAATTACACTTTCTAAGTTCATAGAATGTCTCATAATACTATACTCTCCAGAAATTCCCATAGCACCTAAAACCTGTCTGGCCTCTCTAGCTATATGTAATGCCATTTCAACATTATTCCTTTTAGCCATAGAAATTTGGGCAGAGGTAGCTTTGCCATCATTTTTTAAAACACCTAATCGCCATGCTAATAATTGTGCTTTCGTAATTTCAGTAATCATTTCAGCTAACTTTTTTTGCTGTAATTGAAATTGTCCAATTGGTTTTCCAAATTGCGTACGCTCTTTAGCATATCGTAAAGCAGTATCGTAACAATCCATTGCAGCACCAATAGCACCCCAAGCAATTCCATATCTAGCATTATCTAAACATAATAATGGAGCTCCCAATCCAGATTTGTTAGGAAGTAGGTTTTCTTTTGGAACTTTTACATTATCAAAAATTAATTCCCCTGTAATTGAAGCTCTTAAAGACCATTTATTTTTAGTTTCTGGAGTTGTAAAACCTTCCATTTCTTTTTCAACAAGTAACCCATGAATTCTTCCTTCTTCATTTTTAGCCCAAACAACAGCAACATCACAAATAGGAGCATTAGAAATCCACATTTTAGCACCATTTAATAAATAATGATCCCCCATATCTTTAAAGGTAGTTTCCATACCTCCAGGATTCGATCCGTGATTCGGCTCTGTTAATCCAAAACTACCAATCCATTCTCCAGAAGCAAGTTTTGGTAAATACTTTTTTCGTTGTGCTTCGGTACCATAATTGTAAATAGGTCCCATTACTAAAGATGTTTGTACAGAAGCTGTAGAACGAATTCCACTATCGCCGCGCTCTAATTCTTGCATAATCAATCCATAAGAAATCTGATCTAACCCAGCACCTCCGTATGCAACAGGAATATAAGAACCAAAGGCACCAACCTCAGCTAAACCAGGAACCAACTCTTGTGGAAATTCCGATTTTTGGGCATACGATTCTATAATAGGAGAAAGATATTTCTTCACCCAATCTCTAGCTGTACTTCTAACCAATTTGTGTTCTGTAGTTAATAAATCGTCTAAGTTGTAATAATCAGGAGATTGAAATAAATCAGGTTTCATAAAAATGGTTTCCTCAAAAATAGCTAAAAAATCAAAAAATACTGTTTGTTTACGTATGTTTGTACTGATGAAGTTTACACTCGGAAAAGAAGAACGATTAAAAAGTAGAAAGTTAATCGGAAAATTATATACTGAGGGAAAATCAATTAAAACATTTCCACTCAGAATGGTGTATATACAAACAGAACATACCTCACAATTTCCTGTACAAATAGGAGTATCTGTTCCTAAACGAAATTTTAAAAGAGCTGTAGATAGAAACAGAATTAAACGTTTATTACGAGAATCGTATCGTCTGCAAAAAAACATTGTGTATTCGGAAGTTGAAAAACCTTATGTATTTATGATTTCTTATCTTGCAAAGGAGGAGTGGAGTTATGCAGATATAGAGCAGAAGATGCAAAAGTTATTAACGTTATTTATTGAAAAAACTTCTAAAAATGAGAAATAGAAAAATCATAATCATAGCACTTATTAGTGTGATCGTTATTTCTTATTCGTTTCAATCTCGTTTTTTTGAGATTGCAAAACAAATAGAGATTTATAATAATTTATATAAAACTTTAAATATAAATTACATAGATGAAATAAACCCAGGCGATCTTACTACAAAAGCCATTAATAATACCTTACAAAACTTAGATCCATATACACGTTTTTATAACGAACAACAAATGGAAGATGCTAAGATAAGACGTGAGGGAGAATACGGAGGAATTGGAATTACTTCAAAATACACAAAGAATGGAATTGTAATTGTAGCTGTAAAAGAAGGGTTTCCAGCAGATAAAGCAGGTTTAAAAGCAGGAGATTTAATAACTATCGTAAACGATCAAGAATTAAAAGGATTAGAAAGAGATCAATTATCTCAAGTATTAAAAGGAATTCCAGAAACACCAGTTGCTGTAAAAGTACAAAGAGCTGCTAAAGAATTAGATTTTAGCTTAAAACTAGATAAAATTATAGACAACCCAGTACCGTTTTTCGAAATGATAAATGACGATACAGGATATATTATTTTAACTCGATTTACTGCAAGAAAATCTACAGAAGAGGTAAGAAATGCTATAGAAGTACTAAAAGAAAAAGGAATGAAAAAGTTGGTGTTCGATCTTAGAAGTAATCCAGGAGGATCTTTATTTGATGCGATTAACATTACAAACTTATTTATTCCTTCAGGAAAAAAGGTTGTAGATACCAGAGGAAAAACTAGAAAAAACTCAAGAACATATTCAACAAGTCAAGAGCCACTAGATACAGAAATGCCAGTAGTAGTTTTAATCAATGGTAGATCTGCTTCTGCTTCAGAAATTGTATCTGGAGCTTTACAAGATTATGATAGAGCAGTGGTTATGGGAGAGCGTTCTTTTGGAAAAGGTTTAGTACAACGTTACTTTGATTTAACATACGGAACTCAAATGAAAGCAACGATTTCAAAATACTATACACCAAGTGGAAGATGTATTCAAGAGCTAGATTATGCAAATCGCGATCAGAAAACAGGAAAAGTGCCTAAGTTTTCAGATGGTATTGTAAATTCTTATAAAACAACTAATGGTAGAACGGTTTACGATGGAGGAGGAGTTATGCCAGATATTGCCATAAAAAAATCGACGAAGACAAAAGCGACAGAAAAATTATTAAAGTCTGATGCAATTTTTAACTTTGCTACAGAGTTTGTTCGTAGCAACCCAAATCAAACGTTAGCATCTTTTTCATTTAAAAAATCAGATTTTAATGACTTTAAAAGTTATTTAAAAGATAAGGATACAACGTTTACAACAAAGCAAGAAGCTTCGTTTAAGAAAGCGTACAAAACAGTTAAAAATAATAAAAATATTACGTCAGAGTATAATGCAATACTTCAAAAATTAGAAGATACTAAAATTGAAGAAATTGCTAAAAATGAAGATATTATAGCGTCTGAATTAGAAGATGAAATACTTGCGCAATATTTTTATCAAAAAGGTGTTTATCAACATCATTTAAAAAATGATAAGGTTATTAAACAAGCGGTTGACCTATTAAACAACCCAAAGGAATATCAGAAAATATTAGGAAATTAGAAAATACATATATGTCAGAAATATATAAAGAACGTACAAGAGCACAAGAATCTACAAACGCAATAGAGAGATTATACATATCGATGCGTCACTTATTTAGTAGAGGATTTTATAAACCAATGGGAGTTTCTGGGGAAGCGTTACGAAAATCATTACTTTTATTACGACCAGAAATCTACGGTTCTATTGCAGAAAATAAAACAGAATTAAACGGATTAACATATGTAATAGAAAGGTTGCCAGAAGGAATTGAAGAATGTCAATTCATCAATTTAACTGCAGACGAAGGATACCGTAATTCACACTTTAAAGTAATTGTACCACCAAAAAGAAGAAGAAACTGTTACCGAATCGATAAAGACCAAATGAATATTGAGATTACTAGAGGAAGGTCTGATATCTATGATATTCTTACACACTTAACATTCTTATTTATTGAGTCGCATAAAATAAAAGAAAGAGTATTAATAAGCGATGGTAAGAAAACTACTAGAGAGTGGCAAAATTTAGAAAATGTTGTACTTAATAATACAACACTTTCTGATGAAGATAAAGATGTATTAATTGTTCATTTAGCAAATATTCTAGGAAGAACATACGAAGAAGTATACAAATCTTATAACACGTTTACTACAGAAGAAAATCCATATAGATTTTTTCACTTAATCTATTGGTTAGGAAAACTTGCGATAAACGAAGAGTTATATGATAAAAAACGATCTATTCATTTTAGTGCAACTTTATCTGAAGAAATAGGAAGGCATTATTATGGAGAAGTTTGGGCAAATGATATAAAGAAAGTACTTTCTGAAAACAATTTATTAAGTAGACCAATTCATATTATTAGTGCGAACATGCATAGTGTATTAAATACAATTTATGCACACGAAGCACTTCCAAAAGAAGCGAAAGAGCATGAAGATTTTGGTTTATATGAATTATTAAGTAGTTCAGATAGTAAGCCTTTACAGACTATTGTAAAGAATTTTGCTGCAGAAAATGGACTGATTTATTTAAAAGATAGATCAGGAACGAATATTAATGTTCAAATCATAGATACAGAAAAGATAAACTTTGCTTCTCCTTTTAAAGTAGAAGAAATTGAAAGTCCAAAACCTGTAATTATAGTAATGGATTATGCATTTGGTGAGCAAGCTTATGAAACTATGGATGAGCTTTTAAAGCCATATAAAACAGCTAAAGAAGCTATTCATTTAAATGTGAAATCAGTTTCTATCATGGGGAAAGCAGGTATTTTAGAAGGAGGGAAAGGAGATATTATGATTCCATCGGCACATATTTTCGAAGGAACAGCAGATAACTACCCATTTAAAAATGAATTAACAAAAGAAGATTTAGAAGGCTTTGGTGTACAAGTTTTTGACGGAGCTATGGTAACTGTATTAGGAACATCGTTACAAAATAAAGATCTTTTAAAATTCTTCCACGATTCTACATGGAATGTAATAGGATTAGAAATGGAAGGAGCACATTATCAAAAAGCAATTCAATCAGCTTCTAAAATTAGAGGAAATATTTGTGATGATGTAAAAGTAAGATATGCATATTATGCATCAGATAACCCATTAGAAACAGGAGCAACATTAGCTTCGGGTGGATTAGGAATGAGCGGTGTAACACCTACATATGCTATTACACAAAAAATAGTAGAACAAATATTAAAATAATACTATAAATGTCTAATCAATCAAAAGATAATGAAGAAGTAGATCTAGGTTCTGTACTAGTCATTATAGGTAATGCTTTTACTAGATTTTTTAATTTTATAGGGAATATTTTTAAAAACCTATTTCATTTTTTTATTGAGATTTTATTATTTATAAAATCAAATATTATAAAAATAGGAATTGGAGCTTTGATTGGAGCAGTTGCAGGTTTAGCATTAGAAGTATCTTCAGAAACTAAGTATGAGTCAAACTTATATGTAAAACCAAACTTTAATAGTTCTAGACAGCTATATAATAACATTCAGTTTTACAATGATTTAGTAAAGCAAAAAAACGCAGCGTTATTATCATCAATATTTAATATCACAGAAGATGAAGCAATATCATTAAAGAAGTTTGATATCAAACCAATTATAAATGAAAATGATATTTTAACTTCTTATGATGAATTATTACAGTCAATAGATACGGCAACAATTAAAAGTTATTCGTACAAAAAGTTTCAAGAAACGTTTACGAATTTTGATTATAAAGTGCATCAAATTTCAGTAGCAGCAAGCGAAAAAGATGTGTTTCCTAAGCTAAGTAGCGCTATTATTTCTTCTATTATTAACAACGATTATTTTAAGACATTAAAAAAGATAAATAAAGAGAACTTATTACGAACAGATTCTTTATTAAAGAAAAATTTACAGCAAGCAGATTCATTACACTATGTATATAAAGAAGTATTGTTGGAAGAAGCTAAAAAAACAAATGCTGGAACAACAATAGATTTAGGACAAAGTGGAAAAGGAAGCTCTAATAAAGAATTAGAGTTGTTTGAAACAAGCCTTGAACTAAATAAAAACTTAGTAGAGATAAATGAAGATTTATCAGAAAAATCTGAAATTATAAACATTGTATCTAACTTCCAACCCATTGGTCATAAAGTAATAGGAATACAAAAAAATAAAGCATTCCAATTTGCAGTAATGGGAGTTGTAATAATAATAAGCTTATTATTATTGTTAAAATTGAACAGATACCTAAATAATTACAAAACAAGTTCGAAATAACATGAATATTACAGAGACCCCTTTAAAGGATTGCTTTGTAATTGAACCTAAGATTTTTGGGGATCATAGAGGATACTTTTTTGAAAGTTTTAATGCTCAAAACTTTAAAAATCAAACAGGATTACACATAAGCTTTGTTCAGGATAACGAAGCTTTTTCTAATAGAGGTGTACTACGTGGCCTTCATTTTCAGAAGGGAGAATATGCGCAAGCAAAATTGGTAAGAGTTATCAAGGGAAAAGTATTAGATATAGTTGTAGATGTAAGACCAACATCTGAAACATACGGTAAGTCTTATGGAATTATTCTATCAGGAGAAAATAAAAAACAATTATTTGTACCTAGAGGATTTGCACATGGATATGCTGTATTAGAAGACAATACAATTTTCTCATACAAATGCGATAACTATTATGAGCCAAAAGCAGAAGGAGGAATTATATATAATGATGCAGATTTGCAAATAGATTGGATGCTTTCTGAAGAAGAGATCACACTTTCAGAGAAAGATGTAGTATTACCAAAACTTAAAGACTTAACTAAGAATTAAATTGAAGAAAGTTGCATTAATAACAGGAATAACAGGGCAAGATGGTGCGTACTTAGCCGAGTTTTTACTAAACAAAGGATATGAAGTACACGGGATTAAAAGAAGAGCGTCCAGTTTTAATACACAACGAATAGATCATCTATATCAAGATCCACATATGGAGGATAGGAACTTAATCCTTCATTATGGAGATATGACAGATGGAACCAATTTAATACGTATACTACAAGAAGTACAGCCAGATGAAATTTATAATTTGGCAGCTATGAGTCATGTACACGTTTCGTTTCAAACACCAGAATATACAGCAAATGTAGATGGTTTAGGAACGTTACGATTATTAGAAGCAATCAGAATTCTAAAATTAGAAAAAAAGACGAAGATTTATCAAGCTTCTACTTCAGAATTGTACGGAAAAGTACAGGAAGTACCACAAACAGAAACCACACCTTTTTACCCTAGAAGTCCGTATGGAGTAGCAAAAATGTATGCTTATTGGATTACGGTAAACTATAGAGAAGCGTATAATATTTTTGCTTGTAACGGAATTTTGTTCAACCACGAATCGCCTATACGAGGAGAAACATTTGTAACAAGAAAAATTACAAGAGCAGTTTCTAAAATTGGGTATGGATTACAAGATAAATTATACTTAGGAAACTTAAATGCACAAAGAGATTGGGGGCATGCAAAAGATTATGTACGAATGATGTGGATGATTTTACAAGCAGAAACTCCAGAAGATTGGGTAATTGCTACAGGAAGAACCACTACTGTTAGAGATTTTGTGGTAATGGCATTTAAAGAAATAGGAATAGAACTGGAGTTTGTAGGTGAAGGAAAGGAAGAAAAAGGAATTATAAAATCGTGTAAGAATCCATCTTTTAATCTAGAAATAGGAAAAGAAGTAGTGTGTATAGATCCACATTATTATAGGCCAACAGAAGTAGATTTATTAATTGGAGATGCTTCTAAAGCAAAAAATAAATTAGGTTGGATACCAGAATATACTTTAGAAGATATGGTGAAAGAAATGATGCAGAGCGATTTAAAGTTGATGGAACGAGAAACCTATTTACAAAAAGGAGGACATGATATTTTAAATAGCTATGAATAAATCATCTAAAATATACGTTGCAGGTCATAGAGGTTTAGTAGGGAGTGCTATTGTAAAAAACCTTGAAAGAAGAGGGTATACCAATATTGTTACGAGAACGCATAAAGAACTCGATTTAACAAATCAAGAGGCTACTAAAAACTTCTTTGAAAAAGAAAAACCAGCATATGTATTCTTAGCTGCGGCTAAAGTTGGTGGTATCGTAGCAAATAATACCTATAGAGCTGATTTTATCTATGATAACTTGATGATTCAAAACAATGTAATTCATCAAAGTTATGTTCATGGAGTACAAAAGCTACTTTTTTTAGGAAGTACGTGTATCTATCCTAAAAAAGCACCACAACCCTTAAAAGAAGATGTATTACTTACAAATACTTTAGAATATACAAATGAACCGTATGCAATTGCAAAAATTGCTGGGATCAAAATGTGTGAAAGTTATAATTTGCAATACAATACAGACTTTATATCTGTAATGCCTACGAATTTGTACGGTCCAAATGACAACTTCGATTTAGAAAAATCACATGTATTACCAGCTTTAATTCGAAAGATTCATTTAGCAAAATTACTTTCAGAAGGTAATGAAGAAGCTGTTGTAAAGAATTTAAAAATGAACTCTATTACAGAAGCTAAAAATTATTTAAACAATTTTGGTGTTACTGAAGAAAGCGTAGAAATTTGGGGTTCTGGAAAACCACAACGAGAATTTTTGTGGAGCGAAGATATGGCAGATGCTTGTGTACATATTATGGAGCAAGTAACATTTGCAGATATTATCAAAGAAACAGGTAATGAGGTAAGGAATACACATATCAATATTGGTACAGGGAAAGAGATTTCTATTAAAAACTTAGCATTACTCATACAAGAAAAGGTAGGGTTTAATGGAAGATTACTGTTTAATACTAGTAAACCAGATGGTACAATGCGAAAAATAACAGATGTATCAAAATTAAATAGCCTAGGTTGGAAACACACCGTTGAACTAGAAGAAGGAATTGATAGGATGTATGATTGGTACCAACAGCAAATGGAATGAACAGAAAAACAATTATCCTCAAAAATGTTTCATTAAGTCTGATATACAAAATAATAAGTATGGGAATCGTTTTTTTAACTGTTCCTTTATTATTAGAGTATTTAGATAAGGAACAATACGGAGTTTGGGCTACGTTATTTTCTTTGGTGAATATTATTTTCTTTGTAGATGGGGGAATTGGTAATGGATTAAAAACGAAGCTTTCTGAGGCATTGAGTCACAATAACACTACACTAGCAAAACAATATATTTCTACTGCTTATTTGGCTATTTTTTCAATAATGATACTCGTTTTTTTGTTAGGTGTATTTATCATTTATCAAATAAATTTACAAGAACTATTAAACGCGAGTTTAGATACAAATCAATTGCGGAGTGTATTAATTCCACTATTAAGTTTAGTTTGTTTAAGTTTTCTTTTAAGTTTATTTAAAGGCTTATACTATGCAAACCAAGAAGCTTCTAGTGTAGAATTAGCAATGCTGTTATATCAAATACTAATTTTTAGTGCCATACTAATATTTATAAAATACTTCGATAGAAATTTATTGTATGTAGCACTAACCTATGGAATTGCAAATGTATTAGTTGGAATTATTTTTACTATCAATTTCTTTAGAAAAAGAAAGGATTTAATTCCTTCAATTTCCTTCTTTCAAAAAGATAAAATAAAAGATTTATTATCGTTAAGCTTAGCTTTTTTTGGAATTCAATTAAGTATGATTGTCATTTTTACAACAGATAATTTAATAATTTCAAACCTTATTCATCCTTCAGAAGTTACAAATTACGATATTGTTTACAGACTCTTTCAAGTACTTATTATCTTATCTCTAATAGCACAAGATCCATTATGGGCTTTGTATACAGATGCCTATCAAAAAGAAGATTACAAATGGATAAAAAAAACCATTGTACGATTAAACAAACTCTTTCTTCTTTTTCTTGTAGTATTAGGTGTATTGTATGCTATTTCTGATACCTTAATTAAGGTTTGGACACAAAAAGATTTACTAATTTCTCAAAGCTTATTAATCTTAATGACCATTTTTACTGCAGTAAGAGTATATGGAATTATTTACATGACCTTTTTAAATAGTATTGGTAAAATTAAATGGCAAATGTGGTTATATGTTTTAGGAGCACTTATAAACATACCATTGTCTATTTTTTTAGTAAAACATACCTCTTTAGGAAGCAGTGGAGTTATCTTAGGCACAACATTAAGTATTATAAGCATGTCTATAATATTACCTGTTCAAACATTTAAAGTTTTAAAAGCAAAATGAAACTAATTGAACTCATAAGAAAACTGATCAATCCATTGCATATGGATTTAGTAAAATATCCTGATCTAGATTTAAGGAGAAGGAAGAAATTATTAGATTACCATCAAATCAATAAAATTTTAGATGTAGGAGCAAATGCTGGACAATATGCTTCACAGGTATTTGAATTAGGTTTTAAAGGAACTATTATTTCTTTTGAACCCTTGAGTGAAGTGTACAATGTATTAGAAGGAAAAGCTGCTAAAAATGATTCTTGGAAAACATATAATCATGCATTAGGAAGTGCTAAGGAAGAGGTTGAAATAAATGTGTCTCAAAATACGTTCAGCAGTTCTATTTTAGACATTTTACCTAGTCATGTAAATAGTGCACCAGCATCAAAATACATTAAAAAAGAAAAAATTAGTGTAGAAAAACTAGATGATGTTTTTGAGAAATTCTACAAAGAACAGGATAATATCTTACTAAAAATAGATGTACAAGGTTTTGAAAAACAAGTATTAGAAGGTGCTATAAAATCATTAGATAATATAAAAGGAATCCAAGTAGAAATGTCTGTTGAAGAACTATACAAAGGAGAAATGTTATTCAATGAAATGGTAAATTACCTTCATAGTTTTGGTTTTACACTACATAGTTTAGAAAATGGTTTCTATAATGAAGAAACAGGAAAACTATTGCAAGTAGATGGAATATTTTTTAAAAGCTAATAATGGAAGATAACTGTTTAGCATCTGTAATTACAGTATCATACAATAGTGGTAAAACAATTAAAGATACAATCACATCTGTTTTAAATCAAAATACAGATGGATACGAGTATGTTATCATAGATGGTGCTTCTACAGACAATACCATAGCTATACTAAAATCTTTCGAAGCAAAATTCAAAGAAAAGAACATATCATACAGGTGGTTTAGCGAGCCTGACAATGGAATTTACGATGCTTTTAATAAAGGTATTCAAAAGTCTAAAGGGAAATGGATATCTTTTTTAGGCTCAGATGATAGTTATATTGAAAATAGTTTGCAACATTATATAAATGCATTAAAGTCAGTTGCTAGCGATGTAGATTTTATACATGGTAATGTAAAATTAGCAGATAAAAAAGTATTTTCTGGAGAATGGAAATGGAAAGCGTTTAGAAGAAATATGACCATTCCTCATGCAGGAAACTTTCATAATAAAAAATACTTCGAAAAATATGGATTGTTTAATACCTCATATAAAATAGCAGGAGATTATGAATTGCTTTTAAGAGCAAAAGAGCAATTAAAAACAAAGTGGATTAATAAAGCTACGGTCCTAATGTCAGATGGAGGAGTGAGTAACCAACAAATTAAAAACGTATATCTAGAAACTACAAGAGCTAAAATAGAAACTGCTGGAGTACCTTTGTATATTGCAAAATTAGATTATGTAAAATGGATGTTTAAGTATACGATAAAAAGAATTCTACATGCGTTTATTAGATAAATACTTGCTATATAGTAGTGTGTTTGCAATCTTTACAGAAGATTTCTCATTTCACTATATCATAGATATAAAGTTATTTTATCTAATTTTAATCGTTAACTTTTTAATACTATCTATTCATAAAAAGATGGTGGTTCATAAAAACCTCATCATTTTATTGGGCTTTTTTTTCGTTCATGGAACAGTTCTTTTTTTATGGAAACAAAACCCTATAAAATCTTTAATAGCACAGTTGTTAGGTATAAGTTTAACTAGTATCTATTACTATAACTTCCTAAAATATTATACCACAGCCAAAGCATTTAAAGTATACGCTAAAATGGCTTTTTATATTGCCTTGTTAGCAATTCCTATGTTTTATTTAGGAATCAATTCATTTTCAAAATATAGACTTAATGGAATACTTTCTGAGCCAGCCCATTATGCGGCAATTATGTTGCCCGCTACTTATTATTTTTTAAAACAAAAGGAATACCTTAAACTATTAATTTTAATCATAACCATTTTCTTATCAAGATCCTCTATTGGAATTGTAGGACTGGTATTAATCTTAATCATTCCATTAGTAAAATTGAAGTTTTTTATTAAATACGCATGGGTGGTAGGCGTACTATTACTTTTTAGTGGATTGTATTTATATCAGCAGTGGGACAAACCCATAACAGAAAACACAGGAAACCAACTGGTAAGAAGATTAAAAGAAACAGGAAAATCTTTTAATGCTATTAGTACAGGGAAATTTGCACCGTATATAAACTTAAGTTCCTACGCATTTTTAAGTAATACATTTATTACTAAAAACATTGTAGCCAATAATCTTTTAGGAACAGGTTTAGGAAGTTATCAATATGAATACGATAAATACTATCCTAAAATGCGACCGCCAGGATATTTACTAACATTGAAACAATCTAAGATAAACAGAACGGATGCGAATTCTCTTTTTCTAAGAATGTTTTCAGATTTTGGAATCTTTGCCTTACTATTAGTCGCTTACTTTGTATTTAGGTCGTTTCAATTATTTTCAAATGAGCAGAAAATCATTGGTCAAGGAGTATTTTTCTATTTAATAGTAAAGCTTATAAGAGAAGGACATTATTTTCCTCCTGAGTTTTACTTTTTCCTATTAATTTTTTTAAAAGATTTTGATGAAGATATTACACATAGTTGAAGACTTTTCGGTAAAAAGTGGAGGTCTGAGATCAGCCATATATAGCCTAGATGATCATCTTAAAAAGGATGGATTTCAGTCATATATTCTATCTTCAGAAAAAGAAAAAGAAGATACTATTTATACGGTCCCTGCTACTAATAAATGGTTATACCATAAAGATTGGATTAATAAGATAGATTCTATTGTTTCAGAAAAGAAAATAGATATTATACACATACATGGTGTGTGGTTATATCCGCAATATATTGGGGCTAAATATGCTGTAAAAAACAATATTCCTTTTGTATTCAGTTGTCATGGAATGTATCAGCCATGGTTATGGAAAAAAGGAACTTTAAAAAAGAAACTATATTTACATTTTTTGAGTAAAAAATGGTTTCGTAAAGCAAAAGTAATTCATACAATTACGGAAAATGAAACTAAAAACACACGAAAGTTTTTTAAAAAAGCTCAATTTATTGAAATTCCGAATTTAGTATCGTTTTCAACAACAGAAGCAGTACCAGATTTTAGTGATAAATACATTCTTTATTTAGGAAGGCTAAATAAAACAAAAGGAATAGATGTATTAATAACAGCATTTGCTAACATCGTAGATAAAAAAGTAACATTAAAAATAGCCGGAGGTTTTAACGATTATAAGAAAGAACTAGAAACTTTAGTAAAAACTTATAAACTAGGAGAAAGAGTTGAGTTTTTAGGTGAGGTTAAAGGAACTATTAAAGAAAAATTAATACAAAATGCATGGGCTATGGTAAGTCCAACCTTTTCAGATGTAATTGGAATCGTTAATCTGGAAGCAGGACTGTTTAAAACACCTATGATTACAACCTATAAAACAGGGTTAAAAAATGCATGGAATAGTAACGGCGGGTTTTTAATTGAACCTACTATTTCTGAATTAGAAAAAGCCTTAACTGAGGTTGTAAATTACACAATTGAAAAAAGAATAGCAAAAGGAGAGCAATTACATGCCTTTGTGAAAGAAAACTATTCTTGGGAACAACAATTTCCGAAGTGGAAGGATTTATATGAATTAACTTTAAAAAGTTAAAAATATGTTGAATAGAATTACAAAGATTTCTTTTATTTCTTTAGCAACTATACCGCTGTTAAAAGAGAATCTAAATTCGTTATTAATTATTGTATGTGTATTACTTACAATTATAAATTTAATACAATTAAAACCTAAAATAACTTTCGATAAAAAAGTATTTATAGTTGGTGCATCATTTTGGTTGTATCTATTATACGAATTGATATCAGGAAGTATGAGTTCAAAAATAATTTTACTACACCTACCTTTTTTGATATTTCCTTTTTTGTATTATGTAGGAGTAAACTATTTGCAGATAGATGATCGCATCAAAAGGATGACCATTAAAACATTTCAAATAAGTACCTTATTACAAAGTATTATTTATGTTGTGTTTTTTCTGAGTCGAAACCCATTAGATAAATTCTTTGCAGCAGAAAATAACATTCCTTTTTTTAGAGAATACGTAGCAGGGCATTATTGGTTTAATATTCACCCAACGTATTTTAGTTCCTTTTTATTGGTAAGTTTTACAATCTCGCTCTTAGCTATTTTTAATAAAAAACAGCAAGTTTTTAATATTGTAAATAGTGTATTCATGTTGTTTTTCATACTATTATTCTCTTCCAGAATGATTTTCATACTAATGATACTTTCATTTTTAATCATTTTAGGAATAAAAATTTCAAAAGCAGGTAGGAAACAAAAAACAACACTAATAACAAGTTCAGTAGTAATAGCAATAACTTTACTATATCCATTTCAAAAAATATTAGGAAAACGATTACAAGAAATTACTACAGAAATTAATAAACCTGTATCAGGCGAATATTACAATTCAACAAATACACGAATAGCAATTTTTAAATGTACGTATAGTCTATTGAAAGAAGTTCCTGTATTGGGTTATGGAAGTAATTTTCAAAAGGAATTAGATAATTGTTATGAAGAAAAATATCCAAATAGTGTTTTTTATAAAAAGCAGCAATTTAATACACATAACTATTATTTACATTTAATAGGATATGGAGGATGGTTCTTTTTATTGCTGTTTATAGTGTATCTTGCCTATGTTTTTAAATACGCAAAAACATCATTATTAGGAATTATCCTATTATTTCAGTTTTTAAGTATTAATATGACAGAGAATTATTTTTCAAGACACTACGGAATTGTTTTGTTTAGTTTTTTTATGTCGTTACTTATATTTATCCCTAACAAGAATACAGAAGTAAGCAGTTGAAAAATATAACTATTATTACTCCGTTTTTTTATCCAGAACCTATATCTACTGGGAAATTTAATACAGAAATGGTATTAGCATTAAAAGAAAAAGGCTGTACTGTAACTGTTTTTTGCTTTCATCCATTTTACCCTGAATGGAAGATAGAAAAGAGTGATGAACAACTTGATGGAGTAAAAATATTTCGTGGAGGAAAACACATAAAGTTTACAAAAAATGCTACAGTAAGAAGAATTATTTTAGAGCTAAGTTTTACATTTTTTATACTAAGAAACCTTACTAAAATAAAAAAGAATACAGATATTGTAATTCCAGTTTTTCCACCAAGTTTAGCCTTTTATATAGTACGATATTTCCTAAAAAAGAAAATACAATGTGTAGGTATTGTGCATGATTTACAAGAAATATATGCCAATCAAAAGAGGGGCATTCTAAATAAAATCATAGCAAAAGGTATTCACCATGTAGAAAAGAAAACATATCAATATTGCGATAAACTCATTTTCTTATCTAATGAAATGAAGGAAGTAGCACAAAACACCTACCAATTAATTCCATCTAAATTAAAAGTACAATACCCTTTTATAACTATAAATAAAGAGCATACAACAAATGATTTAGAAACACTCCTACCTAATAATAAGCAGCATATTGTATACTCTGGAGCTTTGGGAGAAAAGCAAAACCCTAAAGAACTTGTAGAAATTTTTGATTATTGTAGTAAGACATTAGATAATGTGTTATTTCATGTTTTTTCGCAAGGAACCTTTTTTGAAGCACTTAAAGAAAAAAACACCAATAAAAACATACAATTTCATAAGTTAGTACCTAAAAAAAACATAGAAGAACTGTATAGTAAAAGTACCATACAAATCGTTCCACAATTAAAAGGAACATCTAAAGGATCATTACCTTCAAAATTACCAAATTTGCTGGTTTCAGGATGTAATGTTTTATGTATTACAGATGAAGGAAGTGAAATAGAAAAGCTATTTAAAAAGTATGAAATTGAAACAGTTATAACAACATGGGATAAAAGAAAAATAAAAGAACTATTTGAAAAGATTTTAAAGAAAGAAACTATTAATGAAAAACAAATAAAGGTAAGCGAGCAGTTATTTAAAATTGAATACATGGTAGATACAATTATAAAGCCTTAGTCGACGTATTCAACTCTAATTTTGATTTTAAATCTTGATTTTTGTTTTCCTGTACTGAGTTTATCGAAGTTTTTTCATCAAGGAAAAGAAAGAGGAATTAATAATTATTTTTTTCGAAATAACCTCTTAATTTTATAACCTTTTTGAAGACTAAATTACATAGTGTTTATGTTACACTAGAATAGAAACTAAATTGAGTAAAATACTTTTTAAAAATAGAACCCTTTTTTCATTAATACTAGATGTAGTAATTATCAATCTGGTTACCTTTCTTATATTCGAAAAATTACATCAAAGTATTTTTTTTCATAGTTATATTTCTTTTTTCTGGATAGTGTCTTCATCATTAACGGGGTATTATAAAGTATACAGGTACACTAATTTTTTTAAAGTTATACGCTTAATAATTGTTCAGAATTTATTTTACACGTTAGGTTTTTTTGCCTTTTTTGGGGTTTTTAAAGAAGGAGTGGTAGTACACACACAAACCAAAACACTCTTATTTACTTATGCTGCTCTATCAGGAATAAAAATTCTAACATTTTTTCTTTTAAAAAGATTTAGAGGACTCGGACAAGATTTTAAAAAAGTAGTTTTTTTTGAAAGAGATAGCACTTCAAAAAAGATGATTAGTTTATTTCAAAAACAAAAAAATTATGGGTACCATTTTATCGGGTTTTTCTCCAATAAACCATCACTACAAGAAAGTTATTTAGGTAATGAAATAAAGTTATATGAATTCCTGAATGAAAATAAAGTAGATGAAATATATGCAACACTATCACAATTAAAAAAAGAACAGGTAGCAGAGCTTACAAAATATTCAAATCTATATAACATTGCACTCAAACTAATACCAAGTTCAAAAGAGTTGTATAGTAAGAGTCGAGAAGTAGAATTTTATGACGATACAATAAAAGTTCTATCTGTTAGAAAATTACCTTTTAATACGATAGAAAGTAGATTTCTTAAGCGATTTTTTGATATTACTTTTTCCTTATTTGTAATGATATTTGTGCTTTCTTGGTTAGTACCTATTTTATGGATTCTAATCAAGTTAGAATCAAAAGGCCCAGCAATTTTTAAACAAAAAAGAGAAGGAATTTATGGAGATGAATTTGTGTGTTATAAATTCAGATCTATGCGATTGAATAGGCAATCTAGTACTGTACATACTACAAAAAATGATAGAAGAGTTACAAGAATTGGCGCATTTTTAAGAAGAACAAGTATCGATGAATTACCACAGTTTTTTAATGTATTTTTAGGCGATATGAGTGTAGTAGGACCAAGACCGCATTTAGAAAGTTTAGCCATAGAATATCAGAAAGATGTAGAAAATTATATAGACAGACATAAAGTAAAACCAGGAATTACAGGATTAGCGCAAATAAGTGGTTACCGTGGAGAAATTAGAAAAAGATCAGATATTAAAAACAGAGTTCGGTTAGATATTTTTTATATAGAGAATTGGTCTTTTTTATTAGATATAAAAATCATTATACAAACAGTTTTAAAAGTCTTTAAAGGAGATGAAAAAGCGTATTAATGAAGAACAAATAGACATATCTGCTACCATTGTATTATACAACCAAGATTTTGAGGAACTCATAAAAGCAATAACATCTTTTTTAGAAACACCATCGTATACAAAACAACTATTTTTAGTAGACAACAGCCCAGAAAAAAATACTAGACTTGAGGCGTATCCAGATTCGAGAGTTACCTATATTTTTAATAACAAAAACCTAGGCTTTGCCAAGGCAAATAACTTGGTCATTCCACAAATAGCAAATATTTCAAATTATCATCTAATTTTAAATCCAGATACAGAATTTGAACCTATTGTTATTTCGAAACTTATAGACGAAATAGAAAAAGATAAAGAACTAGCATTGATTACTCCAGCTGTAAAATTTCCAGACGGAAAACATCAATATAGTGTAAGAAAATACCCCACTTTTTTTGACTTAGTAATTCGTAAGTTATCTATTTTTAGAAGAAGAATTCACGATCAAGAATATCGTAATGCTAATTTATCAAAACAGTTTTATCCAGAAGTAATTCATGGATGCTTTATGCTGTTTAAAACAGATGATTTTATTACTATAAAAGGTTTTGATGAGCGATATTTTTTGTACATGGAAGACATAGATATTTGTAAAAAAATAGATGTTTTAGGTAAGAAAAAACTATATTTTCCAGAAGTAACAATCACTCATGCATTAAAGAAAGGATCATCAAAAAAAACTAAGCTCTTTTTATATCATGTATTATCAGCTGTAAAATACTTTTTAAAATGGTAATGCTATTAATATTTGATAAATAATACAGTCATTGCGAACGAAATATAATGTAGTGAAGCAATTTCTAATTCGATAGACAGATCATTTCGCTTTCCTTTCAAGTCTCCTCAAGGAACACTCACGATGATGTAAAAGAAATTGTCATTGGTTCGATTGAGGTACCTGAACTAGGTTGAAAGACTCGAAGGTACGAAAGAAACAATCCCTTAGTTAAAAACTATTTCATTTTAATACTAATAATTTTCCATATTAAGAACAACAAGACTTCTTTTCAATATAAAAAGTAGCATGCTTAAAAAGCAAATTTTAGCAATTAGTTTTAAGATAGATAGGGTATAATGCTATATTTGCAGCTCAACAACACAACACATGAATATTTTAATTTTAGGCTCTGGAGGCCGCGAACATGCTTTTGCATACAAACTTTCTCAAAGTAAAAAAATAAAGAAACTTTTTGTAGCACCTGGTAATGCAGGAACACACCAAATTGCAGAGAATATAGCTATTAATCCAACCGATTTTGAAGCTGTTAAAAAAGTAGTATTAACAAATAAAGTTGATATGGTTGTGGTAGGTCCAGAAGCACCATTAGTAGCAGGAGTTCATGATTATTTTTTAGCAGATAATGAGTTAAAATCAATTCCTGTAATTGGACCTAAAAAAGATGGAGCTTTACTAGAAGGAAGTAAAGATTTCTCAAAGCAATTCATGCAGAAACATGGAATTCCTACTGCAAAATATCAATCTTTTACAAAAGAAACTTTAGCAGAAGGACATGCATTTTTAGAAACACTAAATCCTCCTTTTGTATTAAAAGCAGACGGATTAGCTGCAGGTAAAGGAGTATTAATATTAGACGATATAGAAGAAGCTAAAGCAGAACTTACAGAAATGTTAACCAATGAAAAATTTGGAGAAGCTTCTGCTACAGTAGTTATTGAAGAATTTTTAAAAGGAATAGAACTTTCTGTTTTTGTACTTACAGATGGTAAGAACTATAAAGTATTACCCTCTGCAAAAGATTATAAAAGAATAGGAGAAGGAGATGTAGGATTAAATACTGGAGGAATGGGCGCTATTTCGCCAGTTCCGTTTGCAGATGAAGTTTTTTTAAATAAAGTAGAAGAACGTATTATAAAACCTACAGTAACTGGATTACAAAAAGATGGAATAGATTATAGAGGATTTATTTTTATTGGTTTAATGAATGTAAACGGATATCCATTTGTAATTGAGTATAATGTACGTATGGGAGATCCAGAAACGGAAGTAGTATTACCAAGAATCACATCAGATTTACTGTCATTATTTGAAGGTGTTGCCAATCAGAATTTAGATGAAAAATCATATGAAGTTACAAATGAGGTAGCTACAACAGTAATGTTAGTTTCGGGAGGATACCCTGAAGCGTATGAAAAAGGAAAAGAAATTACAGGATTAGATAACGTAGATAATGCTATTGTTTTCCATGCAGGAACAAAAATAGAAGAAAATACGATACTTAGTAATGGAGGAAGAGTTATGGCAATTACATCTTTTGGAAATACAATTGAAGAAGCGTTGAAGCATTCGTATACCAATATTGATAAGATTTCTTTCGAAAAAATGAACTACAGAAAAGACATTGGCTTCGACTTAAAAAGTTAAGCACTAATTGTACGTCTTTAGTGCAACAAATGTTAAAATAGTATTACAAAGCTTTGAAAATATTTTCAAGGCTTTGTTTTTAAGCTATTTGTGTTCTATATTTGTCCCAAGAAAAATTG
>NZ_CAZEFZ010000073.1:0-70875 GCF_964511145.1 Tenacibaculum amylolyticum | reverse complement strand
AAACCTTATGTCAAAACTATAGCTTAAATTTTATTGCTTTTTACTTGTTTTTATCATGGAAATCGCTGGTACAGGAAACTATGGAAGTTGGGATAAAGACAGTGCTACAAATTATAGCGAAGATTGTAACACATTTACATGGACGGGAGCTACAGATTCCAACTGGATTACAAATGGAAATTGGTCTTATAATCAAACGCCTTCTAATAGTAATAATATAACGATTCCAAATGTAGCCAATCAACCTGTAATTAGTTCAGGAGTTATGGCAGAAATAAATGATTTGACAATTGAAGCTTTAGGAAGTTTTGATATATCTGATGGAGGAACAGTAGTTGTAAATGGAAATTTTAGTACTACAGAAACAATAAACATACAATCATCAGCAACTACTAGTGGTACATTTATAGTAAAAGGTACTGCAAATGGAATGGTTACTTTTGAACGTTCAGGCTTAGAAGCTAATAAATGGAGTATGGTTACGGCGCCAGTTTCAGGGCAAAGTGTGAAACAATTTGTAGAAAATTCAGCAAATGATATTCGTATAAATACTACAGTTACACCAAATAGATATGCAGTGGGACATTATGATGATAGCAGAGCAGATGGGACTAAATGGGTATATTATACAGTAGATGATTTAGCAAGTGATACAGTTACATTTGAAGAAGGTAAAAGTTATATTGTTTCAAGAGAAACCAATGGATCAGTAACATTTACAGGAACTTTACAAACAAACGACCTTTCCGTTGGAGTAGCAGCAGAGCAATGGAATGCTATTGGAAGTCCATATACTGCATATTTACCAATCAATAATAATTCAGATGTAAACTTTATTCAGGAAAACCTAAGTAAGTTCGACCCTGCTTATGTTGGAGTGTATGTTTGGGATAACGATCAAAATAAATATGTAGCAAAAACATTAGTAAGCGCAGTAACTTCTTTAACAGTAGGACAAGGATTCTTTGTAAAAACAGGAACAGGAGTTACCACAATGGATTTTAGTGAAGAGCAACGTTTACATAATGGAGCAGAAGTAGCTGCATTCTCAAGAGGAACTAATTCAGAAATACCAACAATTCAAATTATAGCAGAGCAAGGCGGTGTAGCAGTAGATACAAACATTAAGTATGTAGCCAATACAACCAAAGGCTTAGATGCTGGATACGACATAGGAAACTTTGGAGGCAATACTTTTGATGTGTTTACACATTTAGTAGAGAGTCCAGAAAACAAAGACTTTACAATTCAGTCGTTACCAAATTCAGATTTTGATACCACAGTAATTCCGTTAGGATTTATTTCTGAAGCAGATAAAGAAATAAAACTATCTATAAATACAATTGCTTTACCGTCTGAGGTAAAGGTGTATATTGAAGATAGAGCAACAGGAGATTTTACAGAAATTGGAGCAGGAAGCTCATACAGTTTTACAACGACTTCAAAACTAACTGGAATAGGAAGATTCTATATACATACATCAGCAAAGGTATTAGATATAGAAGATGTAGCTAGTGTAAATGGCACAGTTGAAATATTCAAATCTGGAAACCAAGAAGTAACAATAAAAGGATTAGAGCAAGGAGAAGTAGCAATTGTGAAACTATACTCTGTTTTAGGAAGTGAAATATACAGTAGCAAAATTGTTGGAGATACAATGAATAAAATAACTCCAGATGTTTTAGAAACTGGAATCTATATTGTAAGAGTAGAAGGGACAGCAGGAATAACGAGTAAAAAAATTGTATTTAATAAATAAGGCTTTCATTATGAAAATAGACAAGGATAACAAAGAGAAAATTAATAGGAAAGAAGCTTTACAAAAAATAGGCAATTATGGTAAGTATACTGCTTTAACTGCTTTAGGAACATACTTATTACTAATCCCCAAAAATGCGCAAGCAGCAAGTCCAGAACCACCAGGAGATGGATTTTAACAAAGTTTATTGAATATTAAACAAGAGTTAGAGAGTATTTTCTAGCTCTTTTTTTAGTTTGAAACTTTAGACAAATTTAAAATCTAGTGTAGAAATTTGACATATTTAATATGATGAATCCTCTATATTAAAATAAATTGCGTCACTTCGAGTAAAATCATTTTTCATTTCGTTATGAATAATTTTCTTTAAACAAAATTTAGATTATTAAATAAAAATAGTACTCTGAATTTATTTCAGTTAAACTAAAATACGTTTAATACTTTATCTTCTCAGAAATTATTTTTTCCAGACGTTTCTTATTAAATAATATTTTAACGGCGATTAAAGCAACGATAATCCATAGTCCACCAGCAATTAGAAATCCTAGAGCATTACTACCTATTAAACTTCCAATCCATAAGGAAAAAGCCACAGCACCAAAAATTAAACCAACACAAATAATTAGAAACCCAGTTAATAAGGTAATTAAAGATGAAACTACTTTGGATACTACAATAGTAGCTTTATGAATTCCTTCATGTACTTGATGCTGAATATAGACTTTTCCTTCATTAACTAGTTTTTCAATAATGTCAATTCCTAAAAATTTAAAAAAATGTAAGATATACTGTGTTACTTTTTTAGAATCTTCGTCTTTATTTAAATCAGCTTCGAGTGTTTTTTCAGCTGCTTTAAGAGACTCTAGTAATATATTTTTTATAGAATTTTTCATTAGTAAGAATATTAAATTAATTTTTCGTGTGCTAGTAAAAACAAAGGTAAAACTTAAGATACTCTTTACATCAAACTTCCTCTTTATGTTCAAGTAAAACTCAGTGAATAATTTTTTCAAATAAAACTAGGGTACTTTACTATTTGCCTGTACAATAAATAGAAAACACACATAATTATGAGGGAACTAAAAGTAATTAGCTTTTTTATTTTGTCTTTAATGGCTTTTAAAGTATCAGGGCAAGAGTTTAATTATCAGGCAGCTGTAAGAGATGTTACTGGAGCTGTAGTAGCAAACCAATCGGTAGGAGTACAAATAAAAATTTATGAAGGAAATCCAACCAGTAGTGGAACTGTTATTTATACAGAAACACACACGGTAGCTACAAACGGACAAGGAGTATTGTCATTGTCAGTAGGTACAGGAACTACAACTACACCTTTTACAAATATTGATTGGAGTACTCAGAATCACTGGTTAGAAACCGGAATAGATACTACAGGAGGGACAAACTATATGGTAATAGGAGCTTCTCAGTTACAAAATGTTCCCTATGCAAATTATGCAGCTAAAAGTGGAGATAAAACATTCAGTACAATTAATAACATAACGAGTAATTCATCTGGAAATATAACTACTGACGATTTTGTATTTGGTAGTACACAATTGGCAAGTGATAATAGAACGAATGATGACGATCGTAGATTCTTTTTTGATAAAAGCAAAGGAGCTTTTAGATCAGGTACATCTAACGATAATTCTTGGGATGAAGTCAATTTAGGAATAGGTTCTGCAGCATTTGGATACCAGAATATTGTAACAGATGGTTTTAACGGTTTTGCTTCAGGTTCTAATCTTATAGTAAGAGCCTCTAATGGAGTGGCATTTGGAGATCAAAACAGGGTTACAGGTAACTACGCTTTCGCACATGGGGAACATTTAACTTCTGAAACAAGAAGTCAAATTACATTGGGGCATAACAATACACCAAATTCAGGATCACAAGCAGATAGTAATGTGTTAAGATATCCAGAAGATCGTTTACTTGTACTTGGAAATGGAACTTTTGATAATAAAAGTGATGCTTTAGTAATTCGTAAAAACGGAAATACAAATCTAAACGGAACATTGACTATTGATGGAGACAATGTAAACGGAGCTGGAAGATCATATACATTACCAGCGCAAGATGGAGCTGCTAATCAAATAATGAGTACAGATGGTACTGGAAATATA
Organism: Tenacibaculum amylolyticum; assembly: GCF_964511145.1. NCBI lineage: Bacteria > Pseudomonadati > Bacteroidota > Flavobacteriia > Flavobacteriales > Flavobacteriaceae > Tenacibaculum > Tenacibaculum amylolyticum. The sequence goes on along the minus strand of NZ_CAZEFZ010000073.1, from coordinate 66,987 downwards.
TCCTGGGTAAATGCATCAGAAGGCGCATTTTCTACAGCAAGTAATATAACTAGCAATGCCGCTGGGGATATTGCAAATGACAATTTTGTATTTGGAAGTACACAGTTAGATAACATACCTAACGATAGAAGTGATAACGCTCGTTTTTTCTTTAATAAAGATAAAGCAGCGTTTCGAGTAGGGTTTCTAGATGATAGCGCAGAAGGAGGACCAACTGCAGGTCAAGAATGGAATGATACTAATCTTGGTTTTGCTTCTATAGCTATTGGTAGAGGAGGTATCGCTAGAGCAAACAGTAGTATTTCCATTGGTAATACAAATACTATTGAAGCGAATTCAGATAATGCTATAGCGATAGGAGCTTCAAATAAGTTTGATAGCATGTCTTCTTCGTATGCTTTTGGAAATTCCAATATTTTTAATGCAACATCTAGAGAAGTGTTAGGTTTTGCTTTTGGAAGCAGTAATACTATAAGTGTTGGAAATACATATGCTTTAGGGTACAATCTTATAGCTAATAGAAGAGGACAAATGGTTCTAGGATTATATAATGAAGCTACAGTGCCAAGTACTGGAGGTTTTTCATTAACAGATCCTTATTTCGTAATTGGTAATGGAACAGGTACAGGAACACGTAGTAATGCTTTAGTAATGTTGCGAAATGGAAATACTACTTTAAATGGTTCATTAACTATTGATGGTGATAATAAAGGTTCGGGAACTTCATATACCTTGCCTGAACAAGATGGGGCGGCAAATCAAATAATGAGTACAGATGGGTCTGGAAATGTATCTTGGATAAATGCATCATCAGAAGGAGCATTTACTACAACAAATAATATAACAAGCAATGCTTCAGGAGATATTGTTACAGATGATTTTGTATTTGGAAGTACACAATTAAATAACAATTCAACGACAAATAATGATGATAGCCGTATGTTTTTTGATAAAAGTAAAGCGGCCTTTCGTGTTGGGGCAACTATAGATGATTTAGAAGACGGAGGTGTAGGAAATCAATGGGATAATACCAATATAGGATACGCTTCTTTTGCAGCAGGAATAGGAAGTGTAGCTAGTGGTACTGAAGCAATTGCTTTAGGAAGATATCATAATGCTTCAGGAGCAAATTCTGTAGCAATAGGATCAAGTAATACAACTACTACTTTAGGAGCCATTGCTATTGGAGGTTCTAATACTGTAGCGGGTGTTGCCTCAATTGCAATAGGAGATAATGTATCTACAAGTTCACGTTCACAAATATCTTTAGGAATTAATAATTTACCAATTACAGCAAGTGATCATCGTTTTATAACTACTGATCCTCTTTTAGTAATTGGAAACGGAACTTTAGCTAAGCAAAGTAATGCTTTGGTAATGCTTAAAAATGGAAATACAACTTTAAATGGTCAATTAACTATTGATGCAGACAATACAAGTGGGGGAAGAGGATACACATTTCCAGCACAAGATGGCTCAGCAAATCAAGTAATGAGTACAGACGGTGCTGGAAACGTATCTTGGACTACAGTTAATTCGGTAGGAAGTTTGCCAGTAGGAGGTACAAATGGTCAAATATTACGTACAAATGGAAGTGGAATATATAGTTGGGTAAATGATGCTGTTAATGATGCGGATAGCGATCCAACAAACGAGATTGAATTACCAGCAGGAGGTACAAATGGTCAGGTATTACGTACAAACGGAAGCGGAGTGTATAGTTGGGCAAATGATGCTGTTAATGATGCAGATAACGACCCAACAAATGAGATTGAATTACCAGTAGGAGGTACAAATGGTCAAGTATTACGCACAAATGGAAGTGGAGTATATAGTTGGGTAAATGATGCAGTTAATGATGCGGATAACGACCCAACAAATGAAATAGAATTGCCAACAGGAGGAACTTCAGGACAAGTATTAACAAGCGATGGAGCAGAAGGATCACAGTGGTCATCAGAAATCTCTACAAGTTCGGTAACAACAAATGCTTTAACAGTAAATAATTTACCAAGCTTTTCTGCTGATTTATCAGGAACTTTAGTGCTTTCTGGCGCAGGGAGCTTTTTAGATATTCCTTCTTGGAGAACAAGTGATGCTTCTGTAGGAAATTTGCATGATAATGGAAATCACTTTAATGAAACAACAGGAATATTTACAGCTCCAGAAAATGGTTTGTATTTCTTTTCTGCGCAAGTTCGTTTTGATGGAATTAACTCTGGTTTTGCAAGATTGTTAGTGGGAATAAAAGATCAGTTAAGTTTAGAGAATGGAATGCACGCTATTTTTCAAGGTAGTGCAAATACCAATTTTTATACATTGAATGTAAGTGGTGTATTAAAGTTAACAAAAGGACAACAAGTAGTAGCCGTTGCTTACTCAAGTGAAGATACAAGTTGGAGCATTCAATCTGAAAGTGGTTTTAGTGGCTATATGATTACAAGACTATAAAGTTTGAATGACTATTTTTACCATTACATAATTCTTATTATCCAATACAAGAAAGAATATGAAAAAAAATATACTTCCAATTATAACAGGATTATTAATTGCTTTTTCAGTGAACGGACAGTCTATTGTAAGAGCAGCAATTAGTACAGGAGGAAATACAATTTCAAATGCAACTGTAACTTTAAATCATACTGTTGGTCAACCTATAGGAAATACGATTTCTAATAATGGAATAATATTAACGCAAGGATTTCAGCAAGGAAGATTATTAACAGTTCCAACAATAGAATTGGAAGCAAGCTCAGGAGGAATTACAGTAACAACTACAATTGGTTATCGTAATGGAGCTACTTTAGGTTTAGACCCAGGCTTTGATGTAGGGAACTTTGGAGGTGCTAGCTTCGATCTTTTTACACATTTGGTAGATGGTTCATCAACGCAAGATTTTACCTATCAGTCATTACCAGATTCAAATTATGAAACAATGATTGTACCTGTAGGATTAAAAGCTAGTGCAGGAAATGATGTTGTTTTTAATGCGAATAACTCAAATTTGCCAAGTGGATTACAGGTTCTTTTAGAAGATAGAACAACAGGAAATTATACAATTTTAGACGGAACCACAACATATGCGGTAACATTAGCTAGCAATGAAGATGGTATAGGTAGGTTTTATATACATACAAAATTTAACCAGTCTGTTTGGGATGGAGATACTAATACAACATGGAATTTAGCCACAAACTGGAGCGGAGATGTAAACCCGTTAACAACAAATAATGTATTAATAACTAACAGTGCCAATACACCAAACATTACTTCAGGATTAGTAGCAGAAATGCATGATATAACTGTAGCAACAAATGGAAGTTTTCAAGTTTCAGAAGATGGAGCAGCAATTGTAGCGGGTAATTTTGACAATAGTGGTACAGTAACAATTACTTCTGCAGCAAATGAAAGTGGAGCATTTCTTGTAAAAGGCACAGCTAATGGAACAATCATATATGAAAGAGGAGGTTTGTTAGCGAATAAATGGAGTATTGTTACAGCACCTGTTGAAGGACAAAGTATTAAAGATTTTGTTGAAAACCCGATGAATAATATTCGCATAAATACTACAGTAACACCAAATAGATATGCGGTTGGTTATTATGATGATAGTAATCTCGCAGGTTCTAAATGGGTGTATTATACAACTACAGATTTGGCAAGTAATATACTAACCTTTGAAAAAGGTAGAAGTTATATTATTTCTAGGGCTACAGACGGAGTAGTAACATTTACTGGAACCATAGCAACAATAGATGTAAATAAAAATGTTGTTCCTTCTCAATGGAATGCTGTAGGAAATCCGTATACAGCTTATGTCCCTGTAAATGATAATGGAGGAGTAAATTTTATTCAAGACAACTTAGCTAGCTTCGACCCAACTTACGTAGGTGTTTATATATGGGATAATGCTCAAAATAAATATGTGGCAAATTCTTTAGTAAGTGCTGCTAAATCTTTAGCACCAGGACAAGGTTTTTTTATTAGAACTACAACTGGAGTAAATAGTGTAGTTTTTAAAGAATCATTAAGAACCGTACAAAAAAATGGAGGTGTTTTTAATAGAGATATAGATGAAACCTCAAAAATAGAATTATATGTAAGTGCAGAAGCTATAAAAGTGAATACTACTATTGCTTATATGAACAATGCTACTTTAGGGTTGGATCCAGCGTATGATTTAGGAAACTTTGAAGGAACTAAAATAGATGTGTTTACACATTTAGTTGAAAATAACAAAAATGAGAACTTTACGTATCAATCATTACCTAAAAAAGCATTAGGTACAAAAGTAATTCCAATAGGAGTAAAGGCGGTTGCAAATACTGAGCTTGAGTTTAGTGCTAAAAAGATCAATTTACCTGAAGGAGTAGAAATACTTTTAGAAGATAGAAAATTGAATAAGTTTACCGAAATAAATACTACAGATAACTATAGAGTTAAACTTTCGGAGACAATAAACGGAGTGGGAAGATTTTATATACATACTTCAGCCAATACATTAAACACACCTAGCTTCTCCTTAAGCGATATTAAAATTTACAATACAGATGCTTCGCTAGTTGTAGAAGGAATACAAAATGAAGACTTTAAAATGAGTTTATATACTACTTTAGGAGCAGAGATATTTACAAAGAATTATAAAGGAATAGGAAAAAATAGTATTGAATTGCCAGATACGATAGCTACAGGAGTATTTATTGTTCGTATTGCTACAACAAATGGAATGAAAGACAAAAAAATAATTATCAAATAATAATTTCATAATAAGTTTATAAATAGAAAACCTCCAAGATTTTGGAGGTTTTTGTTTTTATAATGTTGTAGAATTATAACTGTCAATTAAGCTGATGATGTTGAGTTTATTCTTAAATTCTTCAAGTGTAGGGATATTACCTTTAGGTATATAAATTGTTTTTTCTGAATTAGGAGTCATATCAAAATAGTTGTCAGAAAAATTAAGATCAAAATTACCTCCTATAAAAACTCCAATAGCCATTTTCTTATTTTTAAGAGTTACTAAATAATTGTCTTCATTTTCAGAAACACTAAAAGTCAATTCAGGATTAGGTAGTTTTAACTCTTTGAAAGGAACCAGAAAATGTAATTTTTCAGCTATAAGTTGTTTTTCTGAAGTAAGTTTAGCTTGTAAGAAAACAGTATCAAATTGCGAGGTAAATTGTTGTAATTCTTCTTTAGAAATAGTCATATATTCTTCAGAAGTATTTCCTTTAATCAAAACATCTTTATGCCAATTATGAAGTTCTTTTCCATCAAAATTGAAAAGTTTTACAGACAAGCTTGCATTATAATTTTTTAAAGAATCTGTTGCTATATATATACCTAAAGAATCTTCTCCTTTGTTAAAACTAACAATTGTTTTCTTAAAAGACTTTTTTACTCCGTAATGTAAGGCTTTCCATTTTCCGTAATAATCAATACCAGACCATGAAGCTACTGGCCAACAATCATTAATTTGCCAGTACAGAGATCCCATACAACGATCTCTATTTTTTCTATGAGCTTCAATTCCTGTAGTAATTCCATAGGCCTGTAATAAATGACTTACATATAAAAAACTAGGAAAATCTTTAGGCTTCTTATAATGACGTAGCATATATTCTTCAATAGTACCGTTACCAATGCTAGAGCGTTGATGAGACTTCATTACTTCAGAAAAAATATCATGATCTTCTGGAATAGTGTATTTATTGACTGAAGCAAGTTCAGGAAAAGATTGAAAACCAAACTCAGACATGAATCTTGGAATTTTTACATTATAATTCTCAAAAGGTTCTTTACCCCACCAAACACCCCAATAATGAGCATCTCCAGAATCATGTGATTCAGCCACTCCTAATGAGCTGCTAGGAGAAGAAGCCCAATATCTTGTATCGGGATCATATGCCTGCACAACTTCAGGTAAAACTTTGTGAAAAACATCTGTATAAGCTTTCCAAATAGTATCTGCTATAGCTTCAGATTGCTCTTTAATTACATTTTGCTTCCAGCCCCAACGTTCCCATGCCGATAGAATTTCATTATTACCACACCATAAAGCAATAGATGTATGATTACGTAATCGCTTTACATTGTCAATAGCTTCTTGCCTTACATTCTTTAAAAAGCTTTTATCACCTGGAAACATAGCGCAGGCAAACATAAAATCTTGCCAAACTAATATTCCCATTTCATCACAAAGTTGATAAAATTCTTCATTTTCGTAAATACCACCACCCCAAACACGAAGCATATTCATATTAGCTTCTTTTGCTGAATTAAGAATATGCTTATAATTTGCACTATTTGGACGTGTAAGAAATACATCTTGAGGAATATAATTAGCACCTTTCATAAAAGTAGGAATACTATTTACTTTAAAATAGAAAGAATTTCCAATAGTGTCTTTTTCTGTAATTAATTCTACAGTACGTAAACCTATTCTGTGAGATTTGTTATCTGTATGCCCGCCATCTGTGACTTTTACCGAAACGGTATATAGTTTCTGATTTCCCATACCATTTGGCCACCATAATTCAGGATTTTCAATAGAAAAAGGAATTGAAAGTGTATTTATACCAGATTGTAATTGTTGCTTTTCAGTTTTTATGAGTTGATCATCTACATATACTTCAATAGTACTCTTAGATATTTTGTTTGATGCTTGTAATGTTATTTGAGCGGTTAACTCTGCTTTTTCTCCTAACTTTTTCTGACGAATAAATACATCGTCTATTTTAAATGCTCTCCAACTTTTTAAAATTACAGGACGCCAAATTCCTGAAGTAACTAATCGTGGTCCCCAATCCCAACCAAAATGATAGCCTGCTTTACGTAAAAAAATGCTCACTTTTTTATTGCCTTCAACTTTACCAATTTCAGATAAATCATTTCCTGAAACAGGAATATTGAAAGGAGTTGCGTCGTATAATTCAATCCCTTTTTTAATAGGCGATTCTAAAACAACACGCAATTGATTGTTCTGTTCTTTTGCAATTGCTTTAATATCTACAGAATAATTTCTAAACATATTATCTGTTTTCAGAATCAAAGAATCGTTGAGGTATATTTTAGAATACGTATCTACACCTAAAAAATCTAGCTCAATATGTGATTTAGAAAGTTCTTTTTTAGGAATGTTAAAAGTTGTATGATATTCCCAATCTGTTTTGTCTATCCACTGAAGTTGATGTTCATTTAATCTATAAAAAGGGTCTTCGATTTCTTTATTGGCTAATAAATCAGTATGCACAGTTCCGGGTATCGTAGCATTTTTCCATTCAGTATCTCCGAGTTTTTTAAATTTCCAATTAGTAGTAAGTGCAGTTTCATTTACACCTGATTTTTCACACCCTACAATTAAAAATATAGTTAGAAATAAGACAGTATACTGAAGTAGTTTCATTAGTAAATTGTTTATGAATTGATTGGTGAGATGAAGATAGTAAAATTTGAAATGACCTTTTTTAAATATTATGACATACTTTATATAGAAATTTGCCAAGATTGATAGCATAAAAAACCTTATTCATAGTTGAATAAGGTTTTTATTTTTATACTTAATTAAGTAGACTAATTGTACGTTTTCTTTAATTTTTTCCAATTGTTATTAGCTGCACTAATAAGTTTTTGATCATTCCTTTCTTTTAGCCACAATTGTTTAGCATCTAACTCAACATTATTTAAGAATAGATAATATTTACCGTTAATTACAAGAAATTTATTAGGATCAACTCTAAATTTAGCCCCAGCATAAGCACCAAAAGCGCAATAACCTCCATACTGTGGTAAATACTTTTTAGGATTGCTGTCAAAAGTATTTTTTTGCGCCTCTGAAGTAAAATAATAAACAACTCCTTTATAGGTTGATTTGTGGTTTTTGTTTCCTCTTTGAGCTAAATTTAAATCTAAATAAGATACAGGACTGTAGCCTTGTAACGCAATATTACTATTATCTATATTGTTAGCTTTTTTGTCTTGACTAAATGAAGTTAATGAAGTTAAAAATAAGGTGATTACGAGTGTTAATTTGAAAATTTTCATGATATATGTTTTGTAATTTATATAAGGTTTAAGAATTTGTTTGAGGTTTGTGAGCACTTACTACTAAGAGAACAGCAGCACCATTTATCCAATAATAATATGCATCTAAACCATGAAATGAGAATACAAATGGAAGTAAGATAAATGTTAGTCCAACTATAAAATCTACAGTTAAATGAAACTTATAAGGCAATACTTTTAAAAGACCTAAATGATGATTTGTTAAAAGTGTTAGTATAAAAGCAGCGATACCAGTTATTACCGAAAACCATAAGGCTAATGAGTTTGTTTTTCCTAATCCAATGACGAATGGTAAAACCATTAAAGCTATAGCTACTGGATAATCTAAAAATGCATGAATTCTTTTAGTAACAAATTTCATAATTGAATGCTTTTAATTTGCGTTAAAATATGTTTCTTTAATAACTAAACCTTGGTCATTCCATTCTCTTTGAATGATTTCGTGCCAATAAATTTTAGAACCGTCTTTCATATCGAAATCGAATGTGAACTCTGAAGCAGAATTAGTTCCATCTACAATAGATTTATGATGTGTAATTCCATTTACGCTAGCGATTGCACCAAGAAACCCTTCCATTTTTTCTACCATTTGTTCTTTTGAACTAGTGGTTGTATTCGAATAATCTGAAGTAGTTGCATTTGCTGCGAAGTAAGTTTTTACGGCATTTACAATATCTCCTCGAGATACCAATGCATCCATGTTTTGTACTTGATCTTTAATATTCATTTTTAATACTTTTAATGAGTTATTTTGTTGATACAAAGATCAGAAGAGGATGGAGGAAAAGAGGTACAAAAAAGACGCTAACTATTGTACTTTTTTAAAAATTGAGATGGAGTTAGTTGTGTGTAATGTTTAAAAAATGAAGAGAAATGATTGGCTTCTTCAAAGCCTAAAAAGAAAGCTACGTTTTTTATTTTTTCTCCTTTACACAAAAGCTCTTTTGAAGTTCTAATAAGCTCATATCTTATAAGCTGACCTACAGAAGCATTTAACTTTTGACGTACTTTTTTAGTTAGTGTTTTTTCAGCTATATGCAATTTATCTGCATAGAAAGATAGTTTCTTTTGCGAAGTATGATATTCTTGGATTAATTGAAAAAGATCGTTTTCAAAACAATCATCCATTTGAAATCCTATTTGGTCTCTAAATTCACTAGGTGTAATTCCAGTATTTTTCTTGAAGTTTTTATTAAAATAAGCAACATCTTTATAACCCTGTTCATAGGCTATTTGTTTAATAGAGCTATCTGTAAAAGCAATTAACTTTTGATCTTCGAGTAAACGTTTGTTTACTTCAAGTTTTTTAATGGTTAGCCCAACCTTATTCTTTAACAGATAATTGATGTTTTGATTTTTACCACTTATTTTTTTTATCAAATCAGTTACGGAAAGATGATTCCTAAACTCTTGATCAATAATCTCTTTTACATCAAAAATAATTTGATATTCTTTTCTATCTGCATTAAAAGGGTTTTGCCAATACCATTGATTAACAGATATATCAATAATATCTTTAGGAGAAGAAAAAATAGTATTAGTTAAGTAAGTCTGGCAATCTTTACAGTCTAAATAATTAATATACCCTAAAGAAACTAAGTGTTTAAATAGAATTCTTATATCCTGACTTTTAAATAAAAGTTGATTGTCAAAATCAATTCTTCTAACAACAAAAGAGTCCGAAGAAAACTTTATATACTGTCCTTTCTCTAGAAAAATTAATTTATCATCCCAATTCAAATAATTCTTAAAATCTACTTGAATTGTCCCTTTTCCCTCTAATATATGAAAGAGTGAATGGGTTTCCAGCAAGTAAATTTTATTGATTTCAGGAGTAAACTTAGTTACCATTAATTTTTAAAACCTATTGAAATTAGTCCTTTAAATATAATTATTTAAAACTTCATTCTCAGTTTAAAATTTAAAATTCTACCTGTCATAAAGTTAGGAATGGCAAATTGTTGCTTGCTATAAACATCTCGTACCCATGTGTTTGTAATAGAGTTACGAATGTCAAAAATATTGAACAATTCTAAACCAGCGGTTAATTCTTCAAACTGATTTAAAAATTTGTTAGTTGCTTTCTTATTTGCATCTACGAACACATAAGAAACACCAATATCTGCACGTCTATAATCTTCCAATCTATTTTGAAAATCATATGGATCTGCATAAGCAGGTGCACCACCAGGAACTCCTGTATTATACACTAAGTTTAAATAAGCTTTTAAATCTGGTAAATTAGGAACATAGTCTTGAAAAAGAATACCTAATTTAATACGCTGATCAGTAGGTCTTGCAATATAGCCTCTATTAGCAATATTTTCTTCAGTTTTTAAATACCCAAAACTTACCCAACTATCACTACCAGGAACAAACTCTCCATTCAAGCGAACATCTAATCCATAAGCATAAGCTTCTGTAACATTATCAGCTCTATATCGAATTCTAACATTATCTATAGAGTAGGCATTAACATCCGTTAAATGTTTGTAGTATAATTCTGTAGTTAATTTAAAAGGACGATTCCATAAGTTAAAACTATAATCATTACCTAATACAGCATGAATAGATTTCTGAGCTTCAACTTCAGGATTAATTTGTCCATCAAAACCTCTTAACTCTTTATAAAAAGGAGGTTGCGCATAAAATCCACCAGACAATCGGAATAACATATCCTTTTTCCAGTCGGGTTTAATTGCAAATTGTGCTCTTGGACTAATAATAACATGGCTTTTTGAGGAACCGCCTTGTGGACTAACAGACCAATATTGCCCTCTAATACCGGCATTAAACCAAACTTCATGATCGCTCCATGTTGTTTTTCTACTAAACTGTAAAAAACCAGAAAGACGATTAATATCTACTTCGTTTTGAGCTCTTACACTTTGGAATGGCTGTATAGGTCCTGTAAATGGTTCGTAAGGTTGGTTATTATTGATATTATGATGTGGCGGTCTTACAGAAAAACCAACACTATCTATTACTTCCCATTCACGAATTCGGTCTTTTATATTTTCTGTCTGAAATCGTACTCCAGCTCTCCATTCATTATCGTTATCTTTTAATGTTGCTCTAAGTTGCACATTACTAATAAGTGCATCTAAATCGTTACGAGCATGATTTAACTGCGAACCTATTCCTTGTGCAAATTCTACTTCACCAAAATTTTCAGAACCAGCATTGGTATTTACTTCTCCAAGATTGTATATAGCAGCAATATCAAAATATTCTTCTTCTTGTGTATTAAAAGACGAAGCTGTAGCTGTAATTTTTAAATCATCTGTAGCTTGGTAATCCACAGACAACGCTCCAAATAACGTTTGAAAAGTATCTGCTTCCTGTCCGTCATAAAATACAATAAGCTCTAAAGGATTTGCAATAGTTCCAAAACGTGTTCTTCTAGTTAACGGTTTATAATTGTAGTTGTTTAGCGAGAAATTCCCTAAGAAACCAATAGAAACTTTTTCATTTAAAGTATAAGATAAATACGTTTGAACATCTGTAAAGTTTGGCCTAAAGTTAACTTCAGTTTGTTTAGAGTTTACAAATAAACTATTATCTCTATAACGAACTCCGAGAATAGCACTCAGTTTATCATTGAATAAAAGTCCTTCTGTAGTAGCACTTCCTCCAAGTAAACTTAAATCTATTTGTGTCGCAGCTTTTGTTGGTTTTCTGTAAGTAATGTCTAATACAGAAGAAAGTCTGTCACCATATTTTGCTTGGAATCCACCAGCAGAGAAATCAATATTTTGAATAAGGTGTGGATTAATAAAGCTCAATCCTTCTTGTTGACCAGATCGTATTAAAAAAGGTCTGTAGACTTCTATACCATTTACATAAACAAGGTTTTCATCAAAGTTTCCACCTCTTACATTATATTGTGTACTTAATTCATTGTTATTGCTTACTCCAGGTAGCGTCATTAGCACAGCTTCCACACCAGCATTAGGTCCTACAACAGTTTCTACTTTTTGTAAATCTATTTTGGTAACTCCCTGTGCTTCTTTTTTTCGGTTTTTAATAATGATTTCCTCTAATTCTTCAGTTTTAATAACCAAAGTAGGAGAGAAGTTAATCGTTCTTTTACCACGAGTGGTAAATTTTTTGAAGATTGTTTTATAAGAAACATGTGAAAAAGTTACAGGAACTGTTTTTCGAATTGGGATTTGAAATTGATAGTTCCCATTTTCATCGGTTGTGGTTCCTTTATCTAAATAAGAAATGGCAACACCTTCAATAGGATCATTAAATTTATTTACAATTTTACCTTTTACAGTAGACATTTGTTGAGCAAATATCAACGAAGGAAATAGGAGGGCTAATAAGAGTTTTTTCAAAATGATATTATTATTTACGATAAAACGTTGAAGAAACAGTTTCAGTATTTCCAACATTATCAGAAACTACAAGTTTAAAAATATGTTTGCTACCAACCAATTTTTTATCTGACAAATCGTAGGTTAAAATTCCTTTTTTATGATTGTATTCCATTAAAACCCATTCATCATCTATGGTAGCTCTAAAATCTTTAATGCCAGATTCTTTATCTTTAATTTTAACTTTAAGGTATTTATGTTTTCCTATAGTTTTACCATTAGAGAAATTAATTAAAGAAACAGAAGGAGCTTTGTTATCAAATAATAAGGTATAATTACCTAATACTTTTTGATTGGTGTATACTTTGTCTGATTTCTTTTTAGTAGTAACATATCTAGGGTATTTAGGTTTAGTTACATTAGCAATATATACTTGTTGTTTTTCAGTAGGAGATAAATGATCTGTATAAAATGTTAATGTAAACTTTTTATCTAAAGGAATTGTAGGTTCATGAATTTTTGCAACGCCATTTTCAACATTAAAATCTAAAAAACAATCATGATAAAATGTGTTTTTTGGAAATGCAATACTAACGCTGTCTTGCTCAAATTTTTGAAAATTTGAAGCAGTAATTTTATAAGAAGTAGTATCTTTTTGTGAGAACATAGGAGTACTAGGAACTCCTTTAATAGGAATTCTAATGGCAGAAGCATTTCCTTTATAATCTTTCGCTATAATTTCTACATTATAATTTTGGTATGGATTTACAGTAATTTTTCCTTCATCTACTAGGTCTTCATATAAACTTAAGATGTTTTTAGGAACACGATGTGTTTTTTGTACTCGTTTTTTATAATTCGCATAATGTTCGTAATCTATAAGTAAATTAATGTATTTACTTTCTGCAAAAGAAAAAGTTTCCACGTCATGATAGTATACTCTTTTACCATTTACATTCATTTCTAAACTGTAAATACCATTTTTATTCATGGCAGCATTTTGACGATCAAAAACACTAATTCCCAATCCGATTTTTCCATAAGCAGAAAAACGCTCGGCAGCATAATCACCATTTTCTAATTTAGTAATAGGAATTATAGTTTTATTATTAGCATTATTTATACGAGCATCTCTGTCTAAAGGAAAAGCCATTAATCGTTGTATAATAGGGCTTTTAGTATCTTCAGGAATGAGTCCAAAAAACATAGGATTTATAATATTTTCTGTTTTAGTATCTCTAATTTCATAGTGTAAATGAGGAGCAGAAGAACTTCCAGTATCACCTGAATATGCTATAATCTCACCTTTTTTTACACGAAACTTATCCTGTTTAGGAAATATATTCCCCGTATAATAACTTTCCTTTTTATATTGAATACTTTTTACATATTCCTGAATTTTGGGAGCAAATTTTTGTAAATGTGCGTAAACGGTAGTATAACCATTAGGATGATTTACATATAAAACCTTACCAAAGCCATATTGACCAACTTTTATCCTAGAAACATAACCATCTGCTGCTGCAATAATTGGAATACCTTCTTTTCCTTGAGTTTTTAAATCTACACCAGAATGGAAATGGTTACTTCTTAATTCACCAAAAGTTCCTGCATATACAATAGGAATATCCATTGGAGGAGAAAAATAATTTTCTGGGTACTTTTCTTGAGAAAAACTAATAAGGGTAAATACAATAAAAAATAAAGAAAAATAATACTTCAAAGTGCTACAATTTAGTAACGAAATTACTAAAATTATACCAAAAATCTAGGGCGCTGATTTTTAAAAAGTTAAGAAAATTTTAACAAAGAGTTGTTATTCTTAATTGAGATTATTAATTTTGTTGAAATAGTTTATTCTCACAATTAAATGAGTAACACATCAGAAGCAATTCATTTACTGGAAATTAGGTTAAAAGATTTACTTAGTAAATACGAGTTCTTAAAAAAAGAAAACGACATATTGCTTCAAGAAAACGGAAAATTACAAATTTTGTTAAGTGAGAGGGAGGAACAATTACAAGAGCAAAAAAAACAATTTGATTTGCTCAAAGTTGCAAAAACTATTGAAGGCAGTAATAAGGATTCGAGAAATACAAAACTCAAAATAAATGCTTTAATTCGAGAGATAGATAAATGTATCACACTCTTGAATGCATAGAGAAGTTCTTTTAGGAATGGAAAAATTAAAAGTTAATGTTGTAATCGCTGGTAGAACATACCCTTTAATCGTAAATGGAGAAGATGAAGAAGAGGGAATGCGAAAGGCAGCAAAACATATTAATGATTTAATTTTAAATTTTGAACAGAACTATGCAGTAGCAGACAAGCAAGATGTTTTAGCAATGTGTGCATTACAATTTGCATCTAAATTGGAAATAAATACAATAAAAGCATCGCAAGAAGCTATTGAAGTAACAAATAAAATAAATGAGTTAACAAATTTGTTAGAATATCATTTAAAATAAGTTCATTATATAACAGTTAACAATACTGCCTATATTAGTATAAAGTTTAATAAACTCAACACTATTCAATTAAAAAGAATGAGTCTTGGTTAGTAAAGCGCGCCGTATTACGGATTCTTGATCAGCCAGTTAGTTCTAAACCTGTTTTTCAGGAGTTTATAAAACCTTACTAATGTAGGCTTTTTTTATTATAAGAATATATATTCATTTTATGGAAGGATTAGGATGGCCAATTTTTGTTGGTACAATAGTTATAGGAATTGCAGTTGGTTTTATCATTGCAAAAATGTTAGAGAGGGCTAGATCAAGTAAGCTATTGAAAGAAACAAATAAAGAGGCTCAGAACATTGTAAAAGAAGCAAAAGTAGAGGCAGAAGCTATTAAAAAAGATAAAATTCTTCAAGCAAAAGAAAAGTTTATTGAATTAAAAGCAGAGCACGAAAAAGTAATCTTATCTAGGGAGAAAAAAATGTCTGATGTTGAAAAAAGAATCAGAGATAAAGAATCTAGAGTTTCTTCTGAATTAGATAAAAATAAAAAACTATCTCAGTCATTAGAAAAGAAAACATCTGAGTTAGATTATAAACTAGAATTTTTAGACAAAAGAGAGTCTGAAATTGAAAAACTTCACAAGCGTCATGTAGATATGCTTGAGCAAATCTCAGGATTTTCTGCAGATGAAGCTAAAACTGAATTAGTTGCATCTTTAAAAGAAGAAGCTAAGACAGATGCTATGAGTTTTATCCAAGAAACTATTGAAGAAGCTAAAATGACTGCTCAACAAGAAGCTAGAAAAGTTGTTTTAAATACAATTCAAAGAGTAGGGGTAGAGCAAGCAATAGAAAACTGTGTTTCTGTATTCAATTTAGAGTCTGATGATGTTAAAGGACGTATTATTGGTAGAGAAGGACGTAATATTAGAGCACTGGAAGCTGCAACAGGAGTAGAAATTATAGTAGATGATACTCCAGAAGCTATTATTCTTTCTTGTTTTGATCCAGTACGTCGTGAAATTGCAAGATTATCGATGCACAAATTAGTTACTGATGGTAGAATTCATCCTGCTAGAATTGAAGAGATTGTAAAGAAAACAGAAAAACAAATCAATCAGGAAATTATTGAAGTTGGTAAGCGTACAGTAATTGAATTAGGAATACATGGTTTACATCCTGAATTGATAAAAACTGTAGGTAGAATGAAGTATCGTTCTTCTTATGGGCAAAATTTATTACAGCACTCTAGGGAAGTTGCTAATTTATGTGGTTTAATGGCTGCAGAAATGGGATTAAACGCGAAAGCAGCAAAAAGAGCTGGTTTATTACACGATATAGGTAAAGTACCAGAAACAGAGAGCGAATTACCACACGCATTATTAGGAATGCAATGGGCTGAGAAATACGGAGAGAAAGCAGATGTTTGTAATGCGATTGGAGCTCACCATGATGAAATAGAAATGAAAACGATGATTGCGCCAATTGTACAAGTATGTGATGCTATTTCTGGAGCGAGACCAGGAGCGCGTAGACAAGTACTTGATAGTTATATTCAACGTTTAAAGGATTTAGAAAACATTGCATTTGGATTTAACGGAGTACAAAAAGCGTACGCAATTCAAGCTGGTAGAGAACTTCGTGTAATGGTAGAGAGCACAAAAGTAAACGATGAAAAAGCAGCAGAGTTATCATTTAATATCTCTCAAAAAATTCAAAATGATATGACGTATCCTGGTCAAGTAAAAGTAACGGTGATCAGAGAAACTAGAGCGGTTAATGTAGCGAAGTAGTAATCGTCAGAAAATAAAGATGTTAAAAAACACAAGCAACTTTTGCTTGTGTTTTTTATTTTAATACATTTGAATTCACTATTAATTAAAATTGTAAAAAAATGAAAAAAACACTACCATTTTTATGTATCGTATTTGCATTATTGTTAACTACTGAGAAATCTTTTGGGCAATCTTCTTTTGGAGTTTCTGCTGGATTCCATGATTTTACACTTACTGCAAGTTTAGAAGGCATGTCAGGAAGTGGCTCAAATGGAGCTTCAGGGTATTATGTAGGATTCTTTGGTGAATTTGGATTGGCAGATAAGTTAAAAATACAGCCAGAAATTCAGTTTGCACAGATTTTTTCAGGAGGAGGAGAAACAGAAAAATTATTCCTTCCTGTAATGTTTAAATACTATGTAGCTGAAAAGTTTAACTTACAAGCTGGTCCAACATTTGATCTGTTATTAGCTAATGAAGATAATAGCTTAAGCGATTTTGGTTTTGGAATTGCTTTTGGAGGAGCTTTTGATATTACACAGAAGTTAGCAATTACAACTAAATATTCTTTAGGATTGAATAATAGAACTTCTGATCCTATAGTAGATATTTTTTCAGGACAAAGTTTTGATGTAACTACGAAGTTTGATGTATTTCAAGTAGGATTAGCATATAAGTTTTAACTATTATAATCCCTATATAAACAAAATAAAAAAAGCCGCTAATTAGCGGCTTTTTTTATTTTCTATTATTATTTCTTGATCTTCCAAATCCTCGTCTTTCTCTTCCTCCTTCATTATTGTTGTTTGATCTAGGTTTACTTCTTCTAGATCTTCCAAATCCGCCAGAAGAGCCATTTCCTCCACTATCGTTCCTTCTTCTACTGCTATTACGTCTTCTACCGCCACCGCCTTTTCTTTCAGTCTTAGTAATTTCGATATTTACATTTCTACCATTAAAATCAGGAGCATTAGAAGCAAAAGCATCTAATGTTTGGCTTTCATAGTTTTTATCAATCTCAAAAAATGAAAAAGTATCTAAAATATCAATAGCACCAATTTCTACACTTTTATTAATTCCTTGCTCATTAATTAAGCCCATTAGTTTTGCAGGATTTAAGCGATCTTTTCTTCCAAGATTGATAAAGAAACGAGTCATATTTTCACTAGACATCCTTCTTCCGTTTCTTCCTCCACGTTCTCTATCTCCTCTTTCGCCTCTGTCTCTTGAAGTGATTTTATTTAAATCAGGTGCATTTTCATAATACGATAAAAAAGAATTGAATTCTAACGATACAAATTTTTGAATTAATTCTTCTCTAGAAAACGTACTTAACTTTTCATAGATACTCGGTAAATAAGTGTCTATTTCTGCCGTATTTACTTCAGAATTTTCTACCTTATCGATAAGGTGAAAAAGTTGTTTTTCACAGATTTCTTTTCCAGTAGGAATTGAAACTTGAATGAATTTCTTCTTTAAAATTCTTTCAATAGGGTTTAGTTTACCGCGTTCTTTTCTATTAACTAAAGCAATAGAAATTCCTTTATTTCCAGCTCTACCAGTTCTACCACTTCTGTGGTTATAGTTTTCTATTTGGTCTGGAAGTTTGTGATTAATCACGTGTGTAAGGCTATCTACATCTAAACCTCTTGCAGCAACATCTGTAGCAACTAACATTTGGATGTTTCTTTTACGAAACTTCTCCATTACACTATCACGTTGTGCTTGAGATAAATCTCCATGTAATGCATCAGCGTTATAGCCATCTTGTATTAACTTATCTGCTACTTCTTGAGTTTCTCTACGTGTTCTACAAAAAACAATTGCATAAATATCAGGATTGATATCAGCAATACGTTTTAAGGCAGGATAGCGAGTTTTTTCAGTAACTAAATAATATTCATGAGAAACATTATCTGAACCTTGGTTTTTTTGTCCAGAAGTAATTTCAACAGGATTATGCATGTAGTTATTAGCAATTGCTTCTACCTCTCTTGGGAATGTAGCTGAAAAAAGTAATGTTTGTTTTTCTTCTGGTGTAGCTTCTAAAACTTTATCTAATTCGTCTTTAAAGCCCATGTTAAGCATTTCGTCTGCCTCATCTAAAACTAGCCATTTTACATTGCCTAATTTTAAAGCTCTTCTTTTAATGAGATCTACAGTTCTACCAGGTGTTCCAACAACAATTTGTGCTCCTTTTTTAAGTTGTCTAATTTGTTGCTCGATATTAGCACCACCATAAACAGTAGCAACTTTAAGATTTGGTAAATATTTAGAAAAGTCTTCTATATTTTTTCCAATTTGAACTGCTAATTCTCGGGTAGGAGATAGTATAATAGCTTGCGTTTGTGAATTATCATAATCTGCTAATTCAACAATTGGTAAACTAAAGGCAGCTGTTTTACCAGTTCCTGTTTGTGCAAAGGCTTTAAGATCTTCTTCAGAAGATAAAATTTGAGGAATTGCTTTTTCTTGAATGACAGTAGGAGTTTCATAACCTAAGTCTGTCAATGCTCTTGTGATAGGTTCTTTTAAACCTAACTCTATAAATTTAGACATACTGTGAATTTATTCGAATTCACAGATGCCCTATCCGCGAATTCTTAACTTATTATTAATTTTTAGGACGGCGCAAAAGTAATGAAATAAAAATAAAGTAATCGTTATTTCTTATAAACTTCTATAATTCAGATAATTGTTTTTGAAATTTCTTGCCAGCTATAGAACAAAAATTATTGATAACAATTCCTTTTTTATTAACCAAAACGGTTCTAGGATATTTACTTGTTAAAAATTGATGTGCTTTACTGTTATTCTTTAAGAAAAATTGATATTTAATGTTCAAATCTTTAATGTATTGTTTTTGGTCATCACCTATATTGATAACTAAAAATTCTACATTAGGATTATTGTTAATTAAAAAGTTTACTCTTGAAGCAACCCAAGCATCGGATGAGTATTCTCTATTTCTGAAGTAAATAACAGCTTTTTCATTTTTTATAATGTCTGTTATATTTTCTAAAGAACCTTGAGGAGTAAGAACTTTAAAGTTTGGTAATTTTCTATTTTTAACAATACCTTTTACATCATTAAGTAATAAAGAAATATCTTTTTTATCATTCTCATTTGTAGATAATGAAAGAAAAGTTTGATAAGCCTTTTTATTCATATTACAACTCGTCTTTTTATAGAAATGACGAATAGTAGTTTGCTTTAAAAGCTTATTTTTAAGTTCTTCAGAATTAATTCTTTTATCAATGCTATTCAATAAGGCAATTGTAAAGTCATCACTATCATCTTTTATATTCTGCTCATAAATGTTACTATATAGGTTATTGAATACATATAATCTATATGGAGGGAAAAACATTAAAGAATCCTTACCAATGTTAATATCCTTTCTATGAGCTGTAAATGCATCACTTAAATTTTCAGGAGTTTCCTTTAGACTATTATCAATAATAAAAGCTTCAATTTTTTTATACAAAGGAAAATATAATGCAATTTTAAGTATATCTACATATTGTTCTGATACATTTTCATTATCCGCTAAGTATTTTTCTAGATATTTATCTTTTATATTTTTTAAAGAATCTATTTTATGCATAAATTCATTAGGTGCCAATTTAAAATACTTGTAGAAGTTTTTTTCCTGTTCTTCATTCGCCAAAAAAGTTTCTACCAATAAATTGTTACGATGAGCATTAGTTCCACTAAATACTAAAGACTCATCAAAATCCCATGTATTTAGACGAATTAAAAGACTGTCTTTTGGTTCTAAAAAAATATGCTGGTATTCCGTACCATGCCTAAACATATATAAACCAGGTTTAAAGTCTTTAAAAGCACCTGTAAAAGTATTATCAGGATTTAATTTTATTGTGTCTATCACCTCGTCATTATGGTCATAAAGAGTAACGTTATCACTTTTTGGATTAATTATCTTTCCTCCAAAATATGTTAATTCGTCTTTCTTAGAGGGGCTACAACCAACTAATAAGATGGATAAGAAGGGAACAATATATCTAATCATATAATTACTAAAACGCGTATAAATCAACGATCAAAAATAGAAATATAGGCGAGAATTTGATGTTAATTCGATGTTAATATTCAAAATTCTAAGAGATTTTTAACGCTATAATTTATGTGCTACAAATGCTGTAAAAGAAAGGAGTATTTTATACTTTTGCATCGAATTTAAAAAAATGAAAAATGTTAACAGTTTCTAATTTATCAGTTCAGTTTGGTAAGCGAGTATTGTTTGATGAAGTAAATACTAAGTTTACACAAGGGAATTGCTACGGAATTATCGGAGCTAATGGAGCAGGAAAATCTACATTCTTAAAAATCTTATCAGGTAAAATCGATCCTACTTCTGGACAAGTTCACTTAGAGCCAGGAAAAAGAATGTCGGTATTATCGCAAGATCACTATGCTTTTGACGAATTCCCTGTATTAGAAACTGTGGTAATGGGAAATAAAGATCTTTATAAGATCAAGAAAGAAATTGATGCTTTGTATGCAGATTATTCTGATGAAAATGCAGAAAAGATTGGAGAGCTACAAGTACAGTTTGAAGAAATGAATGGATGGAATGCCGATTCTGAAGCTGCAGCAATGCTTTCTAACTTAGGAATAAAAGAAGATTTACATTACTCTTTAGTAAAAGATTTAGATGGTAAGCAAAAAGTACGTGTATTATTAGCACAAGCTTTATTTGGAAATCCAGATGTATTAATCATGGATGAGCCTACCAACGACTTAGATTTTGAGACAATTGCATGGTTAGAAAATTTCTTAGCAAATTACGATAATACAGTAATTGTTGTATCGCACGACCGTCACTTTTTAGATGCAGTTTGTACGCACATTTCTGATATTGATTTTGGAAAAATTAATAATTATTCAGGAAATTATACATTCTGGTATGAGTCTAGTCAATTAGCTGCTAAACAAAGAGCACAGGCTAATAAAAAGGCTGAAGACAAGAAGAAAGAATTAGAAGAGTTTATTCGTCGTTTCTCAGCAAACGTAGCAAAGTCTAAACAAGCTACGTCTCGTAAAAAAATGATTGAAAAATTAAATGTAGAAGAAATTAAGCCTTCTAGTCGTAGATACCCAGCTATTATTTTTGATAGAGATAGAGAAGCTGGAGATCAAATTTTGAATATTGAAGGATTATCTAAGACAGATATTGAAGGAGAATTATTATTTTCGAATGTAGATATCAACTTAAATAGAGGAGATAAAGTAGCTATCATTTCTAAAAACTCTAAAGCAACAACTGCTTTTTACCAAATTATAAATGGGAATGAAGAAGCAGATGCAGGAAAATATGCTTGGGGTGTTACAACAACACAGTCATATTTACCAGCTGATAATTCTGAATTCTTCCAAAATGGTGAATTAAATCTTGTAGACTGGTTACGTCAATATGCAAAGACAGAAGAGGAAAGAGAAGAAGTTTTCTTAAGAGGTTTTTTAGGAAAAATGATTTTCTCTGGAGAAGAAGCATTAAAGAAAAGTAATGTATTATCTGGAGGAGAAAAAGTACGTTGTATGTTATCTAGAATGATGATGACTAGAGCAAACATTTTAATGTTAGATGAACCTACAAACCACTTAGATCTTGAATCAATTCAGTCGTTAAACAATTCTTTAATTAACTTTAAAGGTACAGTGTTGTTTACTACGCATGACCACGAGTTTGCACAAACTGTAGCAAATAGAATTATTGAGATTACACCAAAAGGAGTAATTGATAAGTATGCTAGTTTTGATGAATACTTAGATGATCCTAAAGTAAAAGAGTTAAGAGAAAAGATGTATGCATAATGTAATACATACAGTATTAAATAAATAAAAAAGGAAGCTATTAGCTTCCTTTTTTTATGATCTATTCTTTACGAATTGGACTGATAATTTCAACATCACTAAAGGCAATAGCACCTCTAATAATACCATCGATACTCGATTTTAATGCTTCTATAAGTTGCATTTTTAATTGCGATTTATGGTAAATTAAACTCACTTCTCTTGCAGGTGGTGGAGTTTCGAATTCTCGTAGATGACCTCTATCTTCTTCATTTAAATCTAACGTATTTAAATATGGTAATAATGTCATACCTAAACCATCTTTAGAAAGTTTTATTAACGTATCAAAACTTCCACTTTCTAAATGAAACTTTTTGTGCTCATCTAGCCTGTTCATTTTACAAAGATTAATCACACTATTTTTAAAACAGTGACCATCTTCTAATAATAAAATATCCTCAAGCTCTAAATCCTCTACAGATAATTGCTTTTTTTGATATAATCGATGTTCTTCAGGAATTAAACCTACAAAAGGCTCATAATACAATACGCGTTCTTTTATAGCTTCATTACCTAATGGAGTTGCAGCAATAGCTGCATCGATATAACCATCAGATAATTTTCTGATAATTTCTTCAGTAGTTAACTCTTCAATAATTAATTGTACTTTAGGATAAGTACGAGTAAAGTTCTTTAAGAACATTGGTAATAAAGTAGGCATTACAGTAGGAATAATTCCTAACTTAAACTCTCCTCCAATATATCCTTTTTGTTGATGCACTATATCAATAATACGATTGCTTTCATCTACAATAACTTTAGCTTGTTCTACAATCTTTTTACCAACTGGAGTTAATTCAATAGGTTTTTTAGATCTATTAAATATTTTAGCATCCAATTCTTCTTCTAATTTTTGAATTTGCATACTTAATGTTGGTTGTGTGACAAAACAATGTTCAGCAGCTACTGTAAAGTTTTTATGCTCAGCAACAGAAAGCGTGTATTTTAATTGTGTAATGGTCATCTATAATAAATTTCGATAAATATATTAAAACTATCAATCAAACTAATAGTTGATTGGTGTTTATTTGCTGTAATTTTGAAGTGTAAAATTAAAAATTAAAAAACAATAACATAATGACTAAAACCATTCTTGGACTAGATAAAGAAAAGACAAACGCATTAGTTGCAGATTTAAATACATTATTAGCTAATTTCCAGTTGTATTATCAAAACTTGAGAGGATTACACTGGAATATTAAAGGGAAAAACTTTTTTGAATTACATGTAAAGTTTGAAGAATTGTATACAGATTCTCAAATGAAAATAGATATGATTGCTGAAAGAGTGTTAACCTTACAAGGAGAACCGTTACATACATTTGAAGATTATATTAAAGTAGGAAGTGTACCTGTTGGTAAAAGTGTGAGTAATGATGAAGAAGCAGTAAGGTTAGTGGTAAGTTCTTTGACAGAACTATTAAGTATAGAAAGAAATATTTTAGAAGCTTCTGATGATGCAAATGATGAAGGAACAAATTCAATGATGAGTGATTTTATTGCAGAGCAGGAAAAAACCATCTGGATGTTAAATGCATGGCTAAATTAATAGTTCAGAGTCCTTATATATTTCCAAAAGCAGCCATATCAAATGGTTGCTTTTTTTATTAATTAAAAATGAATTATTTCTTTATTTAAATTGATTCTAATTATTAAAGCTAAGTTTAATTATGTAACATTTTGTTAAAATGGAATTAAAATAGAGGTGATTCAAACTTTAAGCTTGTGTCCTTGTTTTGTAAGAAATAAAAAACAAAACTAAATAAAGGACACAAATGAAAAATTTAAAACTAAGCTTAGCAGCCTTATTAGCTTTATCTATTAGCTTTACTACATTCACTGCCTGTGAAGATGGAAAAGACGGTGTAGATGGTGTTGATGGAGTAAATGGTCAAGACGGACAGAACGGTCAAGATGGTTCAGATGCAACTGTTTACTTAACAGTATCTAAAACACCAAATTTCTTAAAAGTAACTAGCGATTTTGTTGGTTTAAAAATCACGCCAATTTTATCTTCAGAAGATGTAATTCCAGGAACTCCAGATTTCGTTTATGGGTCCATGGCAGATGGTGCTGGTTTATTAAGAGAAGCAGATGGGACTTTTACATTAATCAACAATATTGAAGCAGATTATTCTATTGCTAGAATTAAATTAAACAAAAATTTAAGACCAACTGAGGGAGAATATATTTTAAATGCTGCTGCTACTGCTGAAACAGCACAATGTTCTGGTTCTATGATTACCATGGAAGAACATGGTTTTGGACCAATGTATTTATCAGGAGGAGAATGGGGAGGTTCTTCGAAAGGAGTTTTTGCTACAGATCCATATAAATCTGTTGGAGATGCAGGAACAGGAAAGTTATTAGCTGGTTTTGGACAATGGTCTACAGAAAATGCAGTAGTAATCGGTAAAGACGCATATCCAAATCAGACAGTTGCATTTATTGGAGACGATCATTCCGATAACGATGTGCCTTCTGGACAATTAGGAATGTATGTAGGAAATAGAGGAGATTTAGAAGGAGGTAAATTATACGGTTTAAAAGTTACTTCTCCAGGTGTAACATACGAAGTAGATATGGTTGAAGGAACTGAGTATGATGCTGAATTTGTTGAATTGACAGAAAGAGAAATCAATGCCTTAGATACAGAAGCAAAAAGTAAAGGAGTAATGGGCTTCTCTCGTTTAGAAGATATTGATTGGAGAAGAGGAACTGCAGGAAATCAAAGAGAAATTTATTTTGCAGTAACAGGACGTAATAAAGCAGGTTTAATTGGTAAAGGAACAGTTTTAGGTCGTGTTTATAAGGTAGTGTTAAATGATACGAATCCAACTGGAGCAGCAAAAATTACTTGTGTATTAGATGGAGATAAAGATGGTGGAAAAGCAGATGGATTTCATTCACCAGACAATATTTTAGTTACAGAAAGCTATGCATACATTCAAGAAGATCCAAATGGATATGCTTCTGAAAATCCAGACATTGTTGGATATGCTAAATTATATCAGTACAACTTAAATACTGGAGAAATGAAAACAGTATTAGAGTGTGATCAAGATAGAGCAGCAACTATGGGGTATGGAACAAATACAAGAAGCTGGGAAATTACAGGTATGATAGATGTTACTGATGTTGTAAATAACGGAAAAAATACATTCTTAGTAATTACTCAAAATCATGGGTGGGAGCCAGCAGATGGAACTTCATTTACAGATCCATTAGCAAACCCAGATTTAGGAAATAGAAAAGAAGGTTCTGTATTACATTTAGTAACTGGATTAGCAAGATAAAACATGAAAGACATATTAAGTCAAGCTAAGGCATACCTTTGTGTATGTCTTTTGCTTTTGTTTGTAGGATGTAATCAAAAAGAACAAAAATATCAGGCTATAGATACTACTTCGGAACAAATTTCTGAGTTATACAATAGGTATTTAACCAATGCAATCACAAATTTAGATCGTATAGATATTGATGAATTGGCACCCGAAGAAGGGCAGAGATATTATATGGAAGCACGTAAAAATTTCAAATTACTAGAGCCTATTTTATCACATTCTGATAAGAACAACTATAAATCACTAAATGCTCCTAATATTATTCAAGTGAAAGGAGAAGATACACAAGATACAAAAGTGATACAGCCTATAGGGTTTCAAGTGATTGAAGAGAATTTATATGAATCAGAAATAGATACAGTTACCTTAAAAAGAGCAATAAATATAACAAGTGCTAGATTAAAACTGATAAAAGAAAACTTTTCATTACAGTTAAAAAATTATCATATTATTTGGTTGATAAGAGATCAACTAGTAAGAATTGCTACTACAGGAATTACAGGTTTCGATTCTCCAGTATTAAACCAATCATTATTAGAAAGTGCCTATACGTATCAAACTTTAATTGATATTGTAAAAATGAATGCATCAAAATTCCATTCAAAAGAATTAATGGATAAATTCATAGTTTCTCTTCAACAATCACAAAAAGAGTTGGAGCATGATTTTGATACTTTTGATCGTTTTAGTTTTATAAAAAAGAATACGGATCCACAATTAGAAATGTTAGTAGAAATTCAAAAAGATTGGAAGGTTAATTTTCCTTTTGAAATGGCATTATCTAATAATATGACAACACTTTTTTCTGAAGATGCTTTGAATATCACCTATTTTTCAGATCGTTTAAACGATACTACCAACATGGTAGAAAAACAGATTTTTGGTAAAGAGTTATTTAATAATACTTCGCTATCTAAAGATTATAACATGGCTTGTGCTACCTGTCATGTAGAAGAGTTAGCATTTACAGATGGTAGAAAAACGTTTGATGTTAATCAAACAAGAAACACACCAACAGTAGCATATGCAGCATATCAACAAAGTTTTTTTACAGATGCACGAGCAGGTAGTTTAGAAGGACAAGTAGTTGGAGTTGTTAAAAATCATAACGAATTTAATATGTCTATGGACTCTATAGTGGGACGTGTATTAAAAAATAAAAAATATAAAGAGAAGATAGCAGATTTATATGGAAACAAACGAATAGGAATGAATATAAGACATGCAATTGCATCGTATATAAGAACGTTGAGTTCATTTAATTCAAAGTTCGATAAAAATATTCGTGGAGAAGAGAATACATTAACTGATGAAGAAAAATTAGGGTTTAATGTATTTATGGGAAAAGGAATGTGTGCAACATGCCACTTTCCACCTGTTTTTAATGGTACGGTACCGCCTAATTTTAATGATACAGAGTTAGAGTTTATTGGTGTGCCAGCTACTACAGATACAATCAATCCAAAATTATCTACAGATTTAGGGAGGTATAATCTATTTAAAACTGAAGAACGAAAGCATTTCTTTAAAACACCTACGATTAGGAATGCAGGAAAAACAGCACCTTATATGCATAATGGAGTGTATAATACTTTAGAAGAAGTTATGGAATTTTATAACAAAGGAGGAGGAGCAGGTTTAGGATTACATAATGATAATCAAACCTTACCTTTTGATAACCTTCAACTAAGTTCAAAAGAAATTAAAGCGTTGGTAGCATTTACAAAAACTCTTACAGATCAAGAATAGAGCCTTCTATTCTTTACTCTTTTGTCATTCTGAGTGAAACGAAGAATCTATCGTTTAGAATAATGTTTGTTAAATGTGATAGGTTTTTTGTTTCTTTCAGGATGACATTGATACTCCTTTTGTCATTCTGAACGACACCTGAGGTGACTCGAAGGGAAGTGAAGAATTTTTTGAAATAAAGTGTAATGTTTCAGAAAAAAAACGACCAAATGTTGTAAAATCAAAACAAAATGAGAAAACTAATCACATTATTTTTAGTGGTACTTATTATGACAGCTTGTAAAACAGAGGCTAAAAAAGAAGTAACCAAAGAAGCACCGCAAGAACAAGAAACTAAAAAAGAAAATAACTTTCCAGCTGAATTGACAGAAGTTTTTGAAAAGCACGGAGGTTTAGATGCTTGGAGAAAAGCAAGAGTTTTAAAGTTTAAAGTAAACGGACAAGAGCATACTACAGATTTACCTACTAGAAAAGCTGTAGTAAAAGGAGAGAATTTTTCATTAGGTTACGATGGAAAAGAAGTATGGTTAAATCCAAAAGATTCTACTGCAGCTAAAATGAACCCTGAGTTTTATTACAACTTATATTTCTATTTTTATGCAATGCCATTTGTATTAGCAGATGACGGAATTGTATATTCTGAAACAGCTCCATTAGAGTTTGAAGGTGTAAAATATCCTGGATTAAAAATTTCTTACGAAGCAAATGTAGGTGTTTCTCCAGATGATAATTACTATCTTTATTTCGATCCTAACACAAAGCAAATGGCATGGTTAGGGTACACAGTAACATATTTTAGTAAAAAGCCATCAGAGCAGTTTAACATCATTAGATATAATGATTGGGAAAACGTTAACGGTTTATTATTGCCAAAATCTATAACTTGGTTCAAGAAAGACGAAAATGGAGTACCTTTGGAACCAGCGCGTGATCCAATCGTATTTGAAGAAGCGTCGATAACAGAAGTACCATTGGCTGATGATTTTTACAGTAAGCCAAAGGCCGAATAACTAAACAAACTAAAAACTATATCATGAGTAAAAAGTATATATGGAAAAAAGAGTACACAGTCGTACTGCTAGCAAATTTAATGTACATTGTCCTTTTTTATTTTATAACTAACATATATACTAACTAAATAAGTTACTCATGCAAATTTTAGATTGGATTGTACTATCCATTACACTATTGTTTATTGTTTTATATGGAACATGGAAAACAAGAGGTAGTGAAAGCGTAGAACAATATATAAAAGGCGGAAACGAAACAAAGTGGTGGACTATCGGGTTGTCTGTAATGGCAACACAAGCTAGTGCCATCACTTTTTTATCTACACCAGGTCAAGCATTTCATAGCGGAATGGGATTTGTACAGTTCTATTTTGGATTACCAATTGCCATGGTAATTATATGTTTGGTCTTTATACCTATTTATCACAAATTAAAAGTGTACACAGCCTACGAATACTTAGAAAGTAGGTTCGATTTAAAAACAAGAACATTAGCGGCCATTTTATTTCTAATCCAAAGAGGATTAGCAGCAGGAATTACAATTTATGCACCAGCAATTATTTTATCAGCAGTGTTAGGTTGGGATTTAATTACGCTGAATGTCATTATAGGTTTCTTAGTAATTATTTACACTGTTAGTGGAGGAACTAAAGCAGTAAGTGTAACACAAAAGCAACAAATGGCAATTATTTTTGCTGGTATGTTCATAGCTTTTTATTTAATTCTTCAATACTTACCAGACGGAATTACTTTTTCTAAAGCATTAGAAATTGCAGGAGCAAGTGATAAAATGAAAGTCTTAGATTTCTCATGGGATTTAAACAACCGTTATACAGTTTGGACAGGTTTCTTAGGTGGAACTTTTTTAATGTTATCGTACTTCGGAACAGATCAGAGTCAAGTACAACGCTATTTATCAGGGAAATCTGTAAGAGAAAGTCAGTTAGGTTTGATTTTCAATGGATTATTAAAAGTACCAATGCAATTCTTTATTTTATTGGTAGGAGTAATGGTATTTGTTTTTTATCAGTTTAACGAGTCTCCTTTAAATTTTAATCCTACAGCACAAGAAGCAGTAATTAATTCTGAATATGCACCAGCATATAAAAACTTAGAAAAAAGACACCAAGAAATAGAGCAGGAGAAGAAAACTCTTATTTTAAGTGGTCTTACAGATGCAAGTAAGGCACAATTACAAGTTTTAAATGCAGAAGATGCTGCTTTAAAAACAGAAGCACAAGCAATTATTAAAAAATCAGATTCAACAGTAGAGACGAACGATAAAGATTATGTGTTTATTCACTTTATTTTACATAATTTACCTAAGGGACTTATAGGTTTATTATTAGCCGTTATTTTATCGGCAGCAATGTCTTCTACAGCGTCGGAATTAAATGCGTTAGCATCTACTACAGCTATTGATTTATATAAAAGAAATCAAACAAAAGAAAAAACAGAACATCATTATGTAGCTATGTCGAAGTGGTTTACATTAGGGTGGGGAATTTTAGCCATTTTAGTAGCTTGTGTGGCTAATTTGTTTGATAATTTAATTCAGTTAGTTAATATTATAGGATCTATCTTCTATGGAAATGTATTAGGTATTTTCTTACTAGCATTCTTCATAAAATATGTAAAATCCAATGCAGTTTTTATTGCAGCATTTATTACACAGTTAATCATTATTGTGGTTTGGTATTTAGACATATTACCTTATTTATGGTTAAATGCATTAGGTTGTGGAATCGTAATGTTGTTAGCAGTATTGATTCAATCTGGAAGCTCAAAAGAAACAGGCGTTGTTGATATAGAGGATATAGAAGGAAGAGCGTAATTGTTTTACGATTTATTTCAACATAACTGATTATTTATTTACTACAAGTGTAATTTGAATAATTTAACTAGTGTTTACTCAAAGGTTATTTACTAATTTTAGTGTAGACTGATTATTCTTACCCCATTATTATTCACAAAAAATGAAAGTAGGACATATTTTGTACAAAGTAAACGACTTAGAAAAAGGAGTTGAAGCTTTTAGAAAGGAAGGTTTTACTGTAGAATATGGAACTAAAAAGAATCCATATAACGCAGTGATATATTTTTCAGAAGGCCCGTATTTAGAGTTAATAGGAAATATAAAACTTCCAAGCTTCTTAAATTTTTTAATGAAGCTATTTGGAAAAGGAAAAGTTGTAGAAAGAATTTATAATTGGCATTATTCAGAAGAAGGGTTGATTGCGGTTTGCTTGGAGAATTATAAGAAAGATTTAGAAGAAGAGAAAAGTGTTTTAAAGAAATACCGTCAAAAATATTTTGAGCGAAATAGCAAACGTTTAGATGTAAAAAATAGACTTTTAAAGTTTATAGTGTTATTCCCAGACGAATTAAAAATACCTTTTTTAATGACTTATTTTAACATAAACCCTAAACCAGAAAATTATATTCATCCTAATGGAATAAAAAAGATTAAGAGTATTTCTTTTGGTACAAATGAAGAACTTATTCCTTTAATAAATGAACTATGTGATGATAAAACTCTTCAATTATTTATAGGAGAAGGAGTAAAAGATTTAGTGTATGAAAAAGTGTAAGAAATTAGAAATAATCTAACACTTTCTTTACTAAAAATGTAAATAAACAAAAAACAAACCAATCGGTTTGTTTTTTGTTTATATTTGATTACAATCAATTTACATGGCAAAACAAGGTAGAGAAAAAATCATTACAACTGCTTTTGCTTTATTTTTAAGTAAAGGATATAAGAATACAAGTTTAAGCGATATTATAACTGCAACAGCTTCATCTAAAGGAGCTATTTATCACTACTTCAAAAATAAACGAGCTATTTATTTAGAAGCTTTAGAAATGTTCTTTTTTAACTTATATGAAGACATTTTAATTGACGATGCAGAACTTTCTTTATCAGAGCGTTTAAAAACTAGATATCTTTTTTTATTAGACCTTATTGATTTTGTAGAAAACACAGGAGAAGGTATTCATTTTCCTATTCGTCGTTATTTTTTATTTCAATTAGAAAGTGAAGAAGATGAAATTATTAGAGTTAAAATTCTTGACACACTACAAAAATATCGCCTAGAAATAACCCAAATCATAGTTTCTTCTTTCGAAAAAAAAGAAATAACCATAACTCTTTCCGCTCCTGTTATTGCTCAACAATTAATTGGTATGATTGAAGGAATCATGATTCATCATTCTACATTAGAAAAGAATAGTAAAACATTTTTACTACAAAAATATAACGAAGTTATTCAACCTTACATTAACCTAATAACCCATAACTAATGAAAAACTGGTCAGGTAATATACAATGGAAGCCAAACCAAATAGCATATCCATCTTCAGAAGAGGAAATACAAAATCTTGTTTTAAAAGCGCTCGAAACACAAAAAAAAATACGAGTCATTGGCTCTGGTCATTCATTTACTTCACTATGTAGTACAAGTCATATTTTAATAAGTTTAGATAAGTATCAAGGAGTAATTGCTATAGATCAAACTAAAAAGCAAGCAACGGTAAGAGGAGGAACAAAATTAGAGTTATTAGGGGAACTGTTGTTTAGAGAAAACTTAGCCATGGAAAACTTAGGAGATATTAATGTACAATCTATTGCAGGAGCAATTAGCACTGGAACTCATGGTACAGGAACGCAATTAAAATCTATTAGTAACCAAGTAACTGCTTTAAAATTTATCAATGGAAAAGGAGAAATAATAGAGTGTTCTAACAGCAAGAATACTGAATTATTTAAATCGGCTCAAGTTTCTTTAGGCTGTTTAGGAATCATTACTGAAATTACGTTACAATGTGTGCCAAGCTATAAATTAAAACTTCAAAATAAAAAAGAAAGATTAAGCGATGTTTTGGCAACGTTAAATGAAAGAAATTCTAAAAATAGAAATTTCGAATACTATTGGATGCCTTATACAAATACAGCTTGGACAAAAACATCCAATATTGTAGAAAACTCAGAACCAGATAAAGTCAACTTTTTTAATTATTGGACTGAATATGTTTTAGAAAATTACGTGTTTAAATTGTTTTGTGATTATGCTAAAATTTTCCCTTCACAAAACAGATTAGTTTCTAAAATTACAGCAGCTAGTATTAGTAATGTTAAAAAAGTATACCACAGTCATAAAGTATATGCAACGCAAAGATTGGTAAAGTTTAATGAAATGGAATATAACATTCCAGCTGAAGCATATGAAGATGTGTTTAAAGATGTGCAAAAAATAGTCAATTCTAAAAAGTACAATATTCATTTTCCAATTGAAAATAGGTGGGTAAAAGGAGATGATATACACATGAGTCCAGCTTATGGTAGAGATTCAGCATACATTGCTTGCCATGTTTACAACAAAAAAGAGTATAAAACATATTTTGCTGATTTAGAAAAAGTTTTTAAAGCATATGATGGTAGACCTCATTGGGGGAAGTTAAATACATTTACCACAGAAGATATTATAGAAAAGTATCCAAAATTTGAAGTTTTTCTAAAAAATAGAAAAGAACAAGACCCAGAGAATATATTTATCAATCCATATCTAGAAAAACTATTAGGTGTATCATGAATCCTTATTTTAAAAACTTAAATACAGTACTAAGAAATTATCAAAGGGCAATTCCCTGCTTAGTAATAGATTTAGATATACTAGATGAAAATATAGAAACTACTTTATCTAATCTAAGAGAAAACGTAGCGCTTAGAATTGTAGTAAAATCGTTACCTTCTTATGAATTGATTGAATATATTTCTCAACGATTAGATACTTATAAATTAATGGTTTTCCATCAACCATTTTTATCTGACTTAGTAGTTCGTTTAGATAAGAGACACGATGTTTTGTTAGGAAAACCAATGCCGGTGAAGACAGCTGAATATTTTTACGATCGTTTTCTTGAAAAAAAACATAAAGAATTTAACCCATTTACTCAAATTCAGTGGTTAGTAGATACAGAAAAAAGAATCATTGAGTACATTGAATTAGCAAGAAAGCTTAATCAAAAACTACAATTAAATATTGAAATAGATGTAGGATTACATCGAGGTGGTTTTTCTACGCTAGCATCTTTAAAGAAAGGATTGAAACTGATTGAAGAAAATAATGAATTTGTAGCATTTTCTGGTTTTATGGGATATGATCCACATGTAGTGAAACTCCCTAAAATTATTAGAACAGAAAAGAAAGCTTTACAGATGGCAAATCAGTTTTATGAAGAATGTAAAGATGTAGTTCAGAATGATTTTCCAACTCTTTGGAGAGACGATTTGACGTTTAATGGTGCGGGAAGTCCTACTTTAAACTTACACAAAACAAAGCAATCACCCATTAATGATATTTCCATAGGATCTTGTTTTTTAAAACCAACTACCTTCGATATAGATTCTTTAAAAAAATACAGACCAGCTACATTTATCGCTACTCCAGTTTTAAAAACTTTTGAAAACATAAGTATTCCTGGTTTAGAAAAGTTAAAAAGTTTTTTCAGAAAGAAATCATTATTTATTTATGGTGGTTTTTGGAAAGCAGACTATTATTATCCAGAAGGAATAAAACAAAATACATTATTTGGAAGTTCAACAAATCAAACATTATTAAATGTACCTAAGAAAACTTCAATTGAGATAGATGATTTTGTTTTTTTAAGACCACATCAAAGTGAATTCGTATTGTTACAATTTGGAGAAATTCTGCCTGTAAAAAATGGTCAAATAATGAAAGCTTGGACACTCTTAAATAACGTTTAAGATTATAATAATACGGTATTTGAAACCTTTACGTATAAAAAACTCGGATTCTTTGAATCCGAGTTTACACTTTTAATTTAAGTTTGGATATATTAAGCTCCCCACTCTTTTAGAGAGTCTTTGTTCATTTTAATATAATCAGCATTTCCTGCTTTTTCAGCGTGCATTAATGAAGCTTTTGCAGCTTTAATTGCACCTTTCTTGTCACCAGCTTTTGCGTGGATTAAAGATTGCTTACGTAAATACCAAAAACGAGGTTGATCTTTAGTCAACTCAATCGCTTTGTCAATCCATTCAACAGCTTTCTTAATATCTTTACCTTCTTCCATGTAGTAAGAAGCAGCAGCATAGTAATCGTTTGGAGAAGGCCCAGACATTACTGAAGCAATATTTTTTACAACAGCTTCATCAGTAGGAACTTCAAACTTTACTCCAGCATATGTATTTTCCCATAACATTCCTAAAACAGCAGAACTATTGTTAACATCATCAATAGAAATTGTAAATGTTTCAATAGGCATTGGCATTTTTTGAGCAGGAACAGTAGTTGTTAAAGCAACTTTAGAATCATCCCATTTTCTTGGCGTTCCCCAGTTGTTTGTATCGTTATAAAAAATAACTTCCCAAGAAGAAGCTCCAGGCTTAGTATAAAGCGCGTAAGAACCTTTCTTTAATTTTTTTCCATCAATAGTAACATCTTGATCAAAAGTTACAACAGTATTTTTATTAGCACCAGTTCTCCATAATTTTCCAAAAGGAACTAAGTCACCAAATATTTTTCTTCCTTTCATTCCTGGCCTTGCATATTCTACAGTAACATCAGTTAAACCAACTGTTTGTTGTAATTTAGAAGAAGGACTAGGTTGAGGGGTTTTTACTTGTGCATTTACAACAAACGTAACACAAGCAATAAATAGGCTTAAAAGTATTTTTTTCATGATAATAAATTAGTTTGTTTCTTCTTGATAAAATTACAGCTTACAGAAGTGATAAATGTTAACAAAAACTTAAAATACCAGATTGTATCTTTGTGTCATTATGAAAAAATACATTTCTGAGTTTATAGGAACATTTGCACTTATTTTTTGTGGTACAGGAGCAATGACCATTAATGAAGTTACTAATGGTTCAATTGGACACGTAGGAATAGCAATAACATGGGGATTAATTGTAATGGCTATGATTTATGCTTTTGGAGAAATTTCTGGAGCACATTTTAATCCTGCTGTTTCTATAGCTTTTGCTTATGCTAAAAAATTTCCTTGGCCAGAAGTGCCAAAATATATTACTGCCCAAGTATTGGGAGCTATAACTGCTAGCTTTTTATTATGGTTTTTATTTCCTACAAGTGAATTTTATGGTGCAACAATCCCTTCAACAGATGCTATGCGAGCATTTATATTAGAATTATTATTAACCTTTTTTTTAATGGTTACTATTATTAATGTATCAACAGGAAGTAAAGAAGTAGGAATTATGGCAGGAATTGCTATTGGAGGAGTTGTTTTATTGGAAGCAATGTTTGCTGGACCTATTACAAAAGCATCGATGAATCCAGCACGTTCTTTAGCACCAGCAATAGTATCTGGACATTTTAAAGATTTATGGTTATACTTAATAGCACCAGTTTTAGGAGCGCTTTTAGCAGTTTCTACGTGTAAATTAGTCAAAGATGATAATTGTTGCGACGAGGGATGCTAATAAATAACACAAAAGCTAAAGGAATTCCTTTAGCTTTTATGTTATGTGTAAGATTTTCCTGTAAAATAGAAAACCAATGGGCTTAAGCCCATTGTGATAATTGTTTATTTTTTTATAACTGAAGTTTTAACTTCCTCACCATTGTCAAAGAACACATGTAAAAAATAGACTCCAGTTTTGCCAACAAAAGATATATTTTGATGTTGTTTAGATGAAATTTTGCCATTGTGTATACTTTGTCCAATGGCATTTACAATATTATAACTACCTGTTTGTTTTTGTGTATTTATAAAAGTGAATGTTCCATTAGTAGGATTTGGGAAAATTAAATTTTCAGGAGCTTTAAAAACAGTTTCTTTATTTGTAGCTGCCTGTCTACTCTGATTTACATTTACATAAAAGATATTGCTGATTCCGGTGTAAGGATATAAATTATAGTTCCAACCACTTTTCCATTTACCAGTGTGTACAATTCTATAATATCCGCTTTCAACATCTGGCGTTATTTTAAACTGAATTGTAATTTTAGAATTAGCAATTCCACTACGCTTCCATATTAATTTGGTGTTAAGATCTCTGTCTTCAAACTTTGTAATCCATTTAGAACCTTCTTTTTTCTCAACAGTAAAATACGTTCCATTTACTTTATTATCGTTATTAGGATGCGCTCCCCAGAAAGTAACACTAGCGGTTTGACCTGAATTATAATAATTATTTGTATTTGAATATACACTACCAAAACTTTTAAATAAAGGCTTATCATCAAATAGAATAAAAGGAGTTTTATCAAGCCCTAAGAAGCTTTTTTGTGGAGGAGTTGGTTCTGGATTCGACCAAGGATTAGCATTTGAATTAGCTAACTGCTGTGCTAGTTTATCAAACTGTTGGCGATAAGCTGCCAATGTCCATGGACCAAAATGTGTACTAGCGCCTTCATATTGTTGTGAAGCATATTCTTCTCTTGTGGTTACATAACCAGCATAAGCATCTGAATATCCAGCAAACACTAAGTGTTGTAATCCCAAATTAGTATGTTCAGCAACTGTAGCTTTGGTTCTTCTACCAGACATTACTGTAAATTCTCCTGGAGCGGCTAAAATAGCAAGCTGACCTATTTTTAAAATTGAAGTTGGTAAAATCTTAGGAGTTCTAGGGTTACTATCATTTGAGCCAATAAAAAATAAAGGATCTATTGGTTTTTCCATATGACAACGATCTACTGCTGGTCCAGAGTTTGGATTTGAACGAGTTCTACCTTCAATTTCAATACCACTTCTTCCATCTTCGGCACCAGCTCTAAAAGAAATACCTAAAGCCGCTTTACATGTTGACTGATAATTACCATCTGTATATTTTGGATCAATAATAATAGAAGAAAAATCGCTGTATCGCGAAACTGCTTTTACAGATCCTCTTAGTTGTTCTGTAGCATTGTTATACAATTCTAAAGCTTTGTGATACTGTCTGTTTCCTATAATTTCTACGCTTTCTTCTTCGTTAGAACCAGGGCCTGTAGCTTCTGAATAATGATCTCCTGGAGCAGGTAAATTTAAATTTGGAGACATATCTCCTGGATTCGTATTTGGGAAAGCAGCTACAAAAGTATGCTCTCCTTTTCCATAAGATGAATGTTTTAAACGCTCAAATTTTAATGAAGCATGTCCTTTATTATCTCCGCTACAATACTTGTATTTTTTTGTTAAACTTGTTGGATGCACACCAAACCAAGATATCATACCAACTTCTTTATTGCCTTGAACAAATTTTAAAACTGTCATTTCATCGTCAATAGAAGAAAAATCTGAAGCATCCTTATTTAAGTTATACGCTACTAATGAACGATTGATACTAGCATTAGTTAAATGCCCTTTATTAATATAAATTCTTCCAGGAGACAAATTGTTATGCGCTTGTTTAATAGCATTTATAATTCCGTTTACCAGAATATCAAAATTCGTTTTAAAAAAGCCTCCTGTAGATACATTATAGAGGTCATAATGAGAATAACCACCAGGAGATGAATGGGTATGTGTAGCACTAATCACTACGTTTGTGTCGTTATATAAGTTGCCATAAATAGTATTTAATTTATTGAGCACGGCTAGGTTTACAGATTGAAATGTAGCTCCTTTGTCTATGGAAACAAAAACAACACTATTTTGATTTGAATCTTTTATTATATAAGCTCTTGCATACTGTCTGTCTTTGATTCCTTTGTTTTGAAAAAAAGGATTTCCGTGTCCAAAGAAATTAGTTTCGGCAATTTGTCCAGTTATATCGTAAATACCTGTTCCAATAACATAGTTATTGTCTTGACTAAAAGCAACTTTACATAAGATTATACAAAAAATGAGGGTGAGGTTAATTTTTTTCAACATAATTATTTGGGTTTAATTTTAATTTAAATACGTTTTATGTTGAATAATTTACATATAAATAGTTAATTTTTTATGTATATTTTATTTTTTTAACTATCACTAAAATAATTTTGGTTGAATGTATAATTTTATGAATGGAAATTGAAAATAATATTAGATATAATGAAGAATAGAATTTTAAATAGAAAACAAAAATGCTAAGGTTCTACACCTTAGCATTTTCATTTAAAACTTTTTTAATAAAATTACTATCTCATAAATAGATAAATGTCATCGACAGCATTCATACCACCAATATGTTTAATGCTAAGGATATAATCACCAGCAGGAATAACTTTATTTATGTAAGAATTCGTGATAACCCAACTATTTGAATTTTCTACTGAAAAAGAAGCTATTTCAATACCAGAAGTAGATTTTAAAGTTACAGTTATTTTAGTGGTGTCTCCCCAGGGATCTATGGTTTGACTGCTAAATTGTATACCAAGTTCATTTACATTATAATCTTTAGTTAAACGAATATTTTTCTCACTTGCACTTGGATTTATCCATGCATTTAAATCACCTTGATTAATTCCTAAGAAGTAAGTATTATTTTCACTATAGGAATTCCCAAGATATGGAAGAAAGTCTCCTTTTTGACCTCTACAGTATTTATCAATATTAGCAACTACTGCATTTACATTAGAAAATCCATTAGTGTTTTCCTCAAAAGTAAATCCATATAAAACTTTAGAATCATCTACAGTAATTGTAACTGTATCTTCAATAGTTTCACCGCTATCATTTGTTACAGTAACTTTAAAAACATGTTCACCATTTTGTAAATTAGAGACTTTGGTATCTTCATTAGTAGCGTCAGAGAAAGTAACTCCTTTACCACTTACTTTAGACCATTTAATAGAAGAAATAGTTTCTCCATCAGGATTTGTAATAGTGCTATTTAAATCAAAAGTATTTGTTGGTAAAACAATAGTACTGTTAGTACCTGCGTCAACTTCAATTTTCGAGCTGCTATCAGGTTCATTTGTGTAAATTTTAATGTTATCAATAGCAATTCCTTTAGGTGCATGCCAAACAACAAAATCATACTCTCCAGCGGGAATTTTTTCGGATAATTTTGTTGAATATTTAGACCATTGATAGCCATTATTTTCAGGTGATAAATGAATTGCTTCGCCACCATTTTTAGGTTTTAACCAAATGAGCATAGAACTCCATCCAATAGGTAATCTTCGCTTTCCATAGTAATCAAACTCAATACTTAATTCATTAGGATTATAGTCTCTTTCAAATTTTAATGTGGTATGGCTACCAAAGAGAGCAATTGTCGATCCGTGTCCAGAAGTATCAGACCATCCGCCATTTTCAGGAATGGCACCACTGTATGCACGTCCTAAAAAATAAGTGTTATTTCCTTCAAAAAGACTACTCGAGCCGTTGTGAAATTCTTCGCTTTTACCTCTAGCAATATCAGATTTATATGGAGTTTCTGTAATGTTTTTTACTCCATCATTAGGACTGTGCCATCCTGTATTAGTACTATAATGACCTACAAAACCTTCATTGTCATCTTCAAAATCTAAGTCGTATAAAATTGTTGATGTACTTGTAGGAGGAGAAGTAGGCGTGGTTGTTATTGATTCATTTGAAGGAGTTTCTCCAATAATGTTTAAACTTTCTACACCTTGTGTTTCAAAACTACTATCGCTACAAGATGAAAACAATAATATTGCTAATGAAGCTGTTGTTAGAAAAAATCTTTTCATTGTAATTATGTATAATTTATGTTAATAATTCTTTTGATTAATGTTTTATAGCATATGAAGCTCCTACAGCTAAATCTTCTACAAACGTTTTTACTTCTCGCAACCTGATAGTGTATTTTTTAAAATTCTTCATGATGTTATTATTTAAAATTCGAAGGTTAAACGAGATAGAAAAGAAATACCCTACCTAAAAAAATTTTGGTAGGGTATTTTGCTTTTGAATCGTATTATATGAGTAAAGAAACTTTTTATGAAAGAAATTAAATCTGTTTGTGCTCAGGTAGTTTATAAAAAAATATACGATTTGTATTCTGATGGATTGTATGGTTTCATGTTATATAAATGTGGAGATAGTGATAAAGCAGAAGATTTTGTACAGGAAGCATTTGTTAAGTTATGGACCAACTGCTCGAAGGTAATTTATGAAAAAGCTAAATCGTATTTATATACCATCGCTAATAATTTATTTCTAGATGATTATGCGCACCAAAAAGTAGTATTAGCACATAGAAAATTAGGAGTTAAAACGAGTACTAATGAAACTCCAGAATACTTAATAGAAGAGCAAGAATTTTTAAAGAAGTTACAACAAGCTATTGCAAACTTACCTGAAAAACAACGAGAAGTTTTTCTAATGAATAGAATAGACAAGAAAAAATATAGAGAGATAGGAGAGGAGCTCAATATCTCGATAAAAGCAGTTGAAAAAAGAATGACCCTTGCATTAAAAACATTAAGAACTCAAATAAAAGGCATATAAACTCATGGAATCAATCGAAAAATCAGAAACATTATTAGCAAAATGGCTTTCTGGAGAAATTTCTCAAGAAGAATTAAAAGCCTTAGAAAACACAGAAGATTATCATTTATTTAATAGGATAGCAGAAGAATCGGAAAGTTTTGAAAGACCAAAATTAGATAGTGATAAAGTATACTTAAATATTTTGAAAGAGCTTGAAAAACGCAAAAAGAATACAACAAAAGTAAGATCATTATTTAACAAAAGAATCATTGCAGTTGCAGCTTCGTTAGCATTATTAATAAGCATGCTTTATCTTAATTTTAAAGAAGATGAATTTATAACGGGTTATGGAGAAAGAGCATCAATTGTATTACCAGACAATTCAGAAGTTATATTGAATTCTAAATCTTCTATTGTTTACAATAAAAGAAAATGGAAAACAAATAGAACATTAAAATTAAGTGGAGAAGCATTTTTTAAAGTTCAAAAAGGGAGCACATTTACTGTAGAAACTAACGAAGGTATTATCACAGTTTTAGGAACTCAATTTAATGTATTAGAGAATGATAATTTTCTAGAGGTTACTTGCTATGAAGGAAAAGTAAGTGTAGATTTCAACGGGGAAATTGTCATATTAACTAGAGGGAAAGTATTCACAAAGTTGAAAAATGAGATAAGAACAAGAACCGAAAAAACAAAAAATGAATCTTCTTGGGTAGTGGGAGAGAGTACTTTCGTGAGTACTCCGTTAGAAATCGTTTTAAAATCGTTGGAGAATCAGTACAATATGAAATTCATAGGTGATATAAAAGAACAAAATAAACTGTTTACAGGAAGTTTTGTGCATTCTGATTTAAATCTAGCTTTAGATGCTGTTTTAATTCCTATGAATATTAGCTATGTAATAAAAAAGAATAATACGATTGTATTATCAAGATGATAGTTTTATAAAATGAAGAAATACACTTGTCTATTCTTGCTATTATTTGGCATGTCAATTTCAATTACTTCACAAACAACTCAATTAAAAACTCTAAAGGAGGTTTTAGTTGAGTTGAGTGATTTATATGAGGTTAAATTTTCTTTTTATGACGAAGTAATTAATGGTAAAAAAGTAATTTTTATAAAAGAAAAAAAAGATGAACTAGAGATCGTTATTAAAAATTTAGAACTGCAATCTCAATTGTTTTTTAGGAAAATTTCAAATAATCGCTACATCATTTTGAAGCCTAAAAAGAAAAAGGTTGATATATGTGGTACTATTACATCTTTAAATTCTAAAGAACCTTTAGTAGGAGCAACCATAACTTTAAAAAATAAAAGTATTGGTGTAGAAACTGATATTAACGGAGCGTTCCAATTAAAGAATATTGAGTTAAAAGATACTATTCGTTTTTCCTATATAGGTTACACAACAAAAGAAAAAGTAGTAGAAGAACTATTATCAAATACATGTGCTTCAATTTCTCTTAAAGAAGAAGATGATGTATTAAATGAAGTTGTTATAACGAATTATCTCACAAATGGGATATCAAAAACTATAGATGGAGCTGTGGTTTTTAAACCTAAAAATCAAGATATAATTCCAGGACTAACAGAACCAGATGTTTTTTATACAGTGCAGCAATTACCAGGAATTGTTAACGTAGATGAAACGGCAACAGGAATGCATATTAGAGGAGGAACACCAGATCAGAATTTAATATTATTCGATCAGATTAAATTATTTACAGCTTCGCATTTTTTTGGAGCTATTTCTGCATTAAATCCAGAAACTATAGATAGAGTAGAAGTGTATAGAAGAGCATCAAATGCAAAATATGGGAATCATATAGGAGGAGTAATTGATGTAGAAACGACTAATACAGTACCAAAAAAAATAAAAGGATCAGTAGGAGTAAACTTTACACATGTAGATGCGAATTTAAATATTCCTATCAGCAAAAAGTTAAGTTTGTTAGTTTCAGGAAGAAGATCTATTACAGATGTGTTAAACACACCAACTTACAGAGAATTATCACAAAAAACATTTCAGTACACAGTTATTTCTGATGATGAAAGAATTGCTAGTGAAGTTGATGCAGATATAAATACTGTTGCCTTTTTTCAAGATTTTAATACTAAAATACTATATAAACCTACAGATAATGACAAAATATCATTGAGTCAAATAGGTATCAAAAACTCATTAAATCATTCTTTTGCTTCCTCAACATTTAATGATAATAAAAAAGACGAGTTATTAATAGAGAATAAAGGCTACAATCTAACTTGGGATCGAAGCTTTGGTAAGAAAATAAGTAGTAAAGTAGCAGTAAGTTATTCAGATTACGATTTAAGATATAGAAATAATAAGCAAAAGGATGGAGTACAGTATGCTTTTACTGAGAAGGATAATCGTATAAGTAACTTAGAGATTAATACGAGTGTAGGGTATAAAATAGGAACAAATACTTTACTAACTTTAGGTTATCAGTACGCATTTAACAAATTATATTTTCTTTTAGGGAAAAAAAACGACTATGTATTTGTAGAAAGCTATTCAACTCAAAATGATTCAAATGAATCTCATACAGTTTTTTACGAATATTTATATAATCAGAATAAGGATTTTACTGTAAGTATTGGAAATAGAGTAAATTATTTTTCATTACTAGATAAAGTCACATTCGAACCTAGAGCATTTGCTCAAGTAAAAATTTT
The DNA here is from genome assembly GCF_964511145.1 of Tenacibaculum amylolyticum. Lineage (NCBI taxonomy): Bacteria > Pseudomonadati > Bacteroidota > Flavobacteriia > Flavobacteriales > Flavobacteriaceae > Tenacibaculum > Tenacibaculum amylolyticum. Next base: position 23,326 of record NZ_CAZEFZ010000073.1, on the reverse strand, counting down.
ACCAAAATTTTGGTTGAACTCATCTTATGAAAGAAAGCAGCAAAATATCACTAGAGTAGTAGAGTTTTATACAACAGATTTTGGATTAGAAAATCAATTATGGTCATTATCAAACAAAAACAACATTCCTCTATTAGAGAGCGAGCAAATTACATTAGGAGCATTTTTACAAAATAACAATTGGTTAATAGACTTAGATGTTTATAGAAGAAATATAAGTGGAATTACATCCTTAACTAGCGGATTCGATTCTTTTACAAACGAATTGTTTATAGGAAGATCAAAAACAATAGGATTAGATTTCTTAGTCAAGAAAAGTTGGAAAAACTATAATGCTTGGATAAGTTACCATACAGGGAAAACATCATTTGTAATCGATCAAATTAATGATGGAAATGAATTTAATGGGAATTTTGATGTTGCGCATTCTTTGTACATAGCTAATAATTTTAAGTACAATAATTTTAATTTCTCTCTTGGTTTTACTTACAGAGGAGGAATTCCTTTTACTTCTAATAGTGGTTTGGCCAATAATTATTTTATAGTACGAAACGGTGTAAACGATAGAAGGTTGCCAGATTATCATCGTTTAGATTTTTCTGCAGGATACGATTTTTATATGAACCGTAAGAAAACCCTAAAAGGTAGAATCAATCTTTCGTTTTTAAATGTATATAACAAGAAAAATATTCTTAAAAGAGGGTATGACGTTGTACAGGACAATACAAATGGTTTTGAAGAGAGTAAGCTAGTAGAACAGAATACAGAATCATTAGGATTTACACCCAATGTAAGTTTTAGAGTAAGTTTTTAATTTTTTTGTAGGGTAAATGTAAAGTCAATTGTATAAGTATTGCATAAAGATTTAATAAAGAGTACATGAAGACAAATTTTTTACTAGGAATACTATTGTTATTAGTATTAACATCTTGCGATAGCGATACAGAAATAGCAACAAATCCTAATTCAAATACGCAATCAGAAGTAGTAACTGTAGTTGATAAAATAACTAGAGTAAATCTAAAAAACAGACACCTTAGTAATTATGAAGAAGACCAATTTTTATACAACGATAAAGGATTAATTTCTAAAATTTACTTACATGGTTATACACTAGATCAAAACGGAAGAGAAACTGAAACAGTATCAGGTAGAATGTATGAATTTGTGTATGGTGCTAATGGGAAAGTTTCAGAATATTATATAGGAGAAGGCTTTACAAGTGCTGATTTACAGCAATCAATAATTAATTCTAATAAAATATTTACAAAAGTTGTTTTAGAATACGATACTAATAAAAGACTAGTTAAAGAAACTCAATTTGTAAATAAAAATAACACTTTCGAAGAAGGAGATAGCTTCCAATTTTTATACGATTTTAAAGGTATTATAAATAAAATTGTGCCAAGTACATGTTTTAACGGACCTTGTGAAGAACGATATTCAGACTTTGATAACAAAGGAAATCCGTTATATTTTTATCCAGATAATGTTATTGGGATTAGAGATGATAAACCAACAAGAAAGCTTACTTATGACGATAGCTTAAATCCATTACATCTAATACTGTCAAAAGCGGGACTTACTTCATTGGAAGGTTTATTTAAATATCGAGATTATAGAGCATTTGATAGGTATTATAGGACATTCCCAAATAACTTTAAAGAAGTACTAGCTATCAGAGCCAATCAAAATCTTTTATCAGTTACGTATGAAGGTAATGAAAATGGTTATCCGTTAAAATCTACAAGTGAAGTTTATAATATACTTTTTAGAGTGACTACAATTTATGAAATGAATCTTACTTATAAAGAAGTTACTGTTATGAATTAGAAAATGATTTAGTTTATTATTTATTTGAATTTGTTTAAAAGCTCAGAACAACGTTTGTTTTGAGCTTTTTTCAGTTATAATAACAATATACTATAACGGTTAATTAAGGTTATTAACTGTATTTCTTTTTTCTCCAATAGTTAAAACTAACTCCAAAAATTAATAATAAAACTAAAGGCAAAACAATATTAAAGAACTGCCAGTAAGTTCGCTCTTTATAAGCCTTTTTCTTATCTAAAGAAGGTAGTTGTACCGTTTTGTTTCTTAATTGAATTAATCCAAAATCATCTAATAAATAATCCACTGTATTCAAAAGGAAATCTTTATTTCCAAAACGTTGTTGTGTCCATTTATCAATCCCTAAATCATAAGGTTTACCTTTTAGAATTTGATTTTTACCTAAATCTCCATCTGCGATAACTACCATTTTATTTGGAATAGATTTTTTCTTGAAATCAGAAACATTAAAAGGTTTGGTTCTGTTTTCATATGCAGAATGAAATTCTCCTTCTAACAATACTGCTAACAACTGACTATTAGCTGAAAATTCTTGTTGTGTAGGTTCTTTTGCAATACTTTCTAACTCAACAATAGTAGGAGTTCCAGATAGTTTTGTTAATACAGAGCTCACTAATAATGGAGTTTTCTTGATATCCTTTTTAAGAGTGTCAATTTGTGTTGTAAAACGAAAACGAACAGGTAAAACATTTTTACTAATAGGATGGTTTGGATTTCCTTGAACTAAAGGATGATAAAACCAATCAAAACTTTCAAATTGTGGTTGGTTACCTAACATTCCAGAAGCTAAAGTCAATTTAGAAGCGTATAAATCTTGAACTAACTTATTATTAATACGAACACCATAGCTAAACAATAAATCTGTTAAATTCAAGTCTCTAGGATATGCCAACATTTTTCCTTCGTTATACAAGCTATCTGTATCAGCATTTAAATTGTCAATCATCCATAACGACTTTCCGCCATTCATAACAAACTGATCTAATACTAACTTTTCTTCATTAGTAAAACGTTCTGTAGGTTTTGCAATAATAGATAAATCAAACTTTTCGAGTTTATCTAATGTAGCGTTTGGATTTTTTGCTACTGAATCTAATGTGAACTTAGCAAGATTGTATTTGCTTCCTAAAGCGCTTAAAAAGCTATACAAACGAATATCTTCTAACTCTCCGTTACCAGATAAAATCGCAATATTTTTTCTGTTTTTTTGAGTAATGAGTTGTATTCCATTTGCGAAAGAATATTCTAAAGCTGAAACAGCATTCGCTAACTGAGCTTCTTGTGAAGCAGCCAATGTGTTAGGTAGTAAAGAAACAGTTTGTACTTTATCTCCATAAAATAATTCAGCCCAAGGAAAGATAAGAGCTTCAGATAACTTTCCATCTTCTTCTACGGTAAGCTGACTAGGAATCATTCCGTTTTTAACAAGCTCTTCTTTTATATCATCCGGATTAATAAATCGAAAACGAATATTAGAGTTTTCTGCCTGAAGTTCTTCTAAAAACTGACGTGTTTCTATTTGTAATCGTTGGAATTCAGAAGGAAAATCGCCTTCTAAATACACATTAATAACAAGTTGACGATTTATGGTACTTACTAATTCTTGAGTAACTTCTGAAAGCGTATAACGTTTATCTGAAGTGATATCGAAACGTTTAAAAAAATAATTTCCAGCAAAGTTTAAAACAATAATCCCTACTAAAACAAGAAGAATGGTTTTGAAGTTCTTAATCATTTTCTAATTGTTTTTTAGTGATGAATAAAAAGAAGAAACTAACACTTAGGAAATAAATAATATCTCTGGTATCTATTACACCACGACTAATACTTTTAAAATGTTCGTTAAAACCAAACTGCTTAATGTAAAAGTCAGAACTACCCATTAAACTAGCCAAAGCATCGAATCCATAAAAAAAGAAAAAGGAAATACAAATTCCTAAGATAAAAGCAACAATTTGATTCTTTGATAATGTAGACGTAAATAATCCTACCGAACAATATACAGAAGCTAAGAATAACAATCCAATATAGGAACCAAATGTAGTTCCTAAATCAAAATTACCTATAGGATTTCCTAAAGCGCTAATGGTATAAACATAAGTAAGAGTAGGAGCCAAAGCTATTACAACTAATAATAAAGAAGCAGCAAATTTTCCAAGAACAATTTGCCAATCGGTTAATGGCTTGGTTTTTAAAATTTCAATAGTTCCAGTATTAAATTCATCAGCAAAACTTTTCATAGTAATTGCTGGAATTAAAAAAAGGAAGAGCCATGGAGCCAGATAGAAAAACGAATTTAAATCTGCAAAACCAGCATTTAAAATATTGAAATTATCTTTAAAAACCCACAAAAACAATCCATTAATTAATAAAAATACTCCAATAACTAAATACGCTACAGGAGAAGAAAAAAATGAATTGAATTCTTTTTTTAATATCGTTATCAATGTGTGTATACTTTAATAATTTTTTAGCTAACTCAAACTTACAACTTTATCAACACTCCAAGCAAGAGGCTTATCGTTAAAAAAGACTTTAGTCTCTGCCCATATGTTTTGAAATAATTCTGAGTGTCTATAATTCTCTAAATCTTGTTCTGTTTCCCAATAACTGTAAGTGAAAAATATATTAGGATTTGTTTTGTCTCTATACAATTCTAATAAACGGCATCCAGGGAAGTTTCGTATAAACGTTTTCTTTTTATCAAAATTGGCTAAAAATGTTTCAATTTTTTCAGGCTGAAAGCTCATTTTTACAATACGTACAAACATATAAGTTTATTATTTCTAATTAATATTATCGCCTAAACGTTAAACTTTTTCTCAATTGAAAATCTTAAATAGGAGTAAAGTCAGGGTTCACTTCATCAAAAAACTCAATAGTAATTCTATCTCTATAGCGTAGACCTAATAAAGTAGAAGCACCTCCAACAGTTTTTAAATTACTTCTATAAATAGCAATTTCTAAGTAATTAGCAGAATTAAATAAAGCTAATTTATTTCCATCATATTGACGAATGTCTTCCACAGAAAAGTCTACAATTTCATTGTATTGATGAAATACCTTGTCAAAAGTATAACGTCTAGCAGTAATTTTAAAAGCTCTGTCTTTACCTATTTCAGTAAATATTTTCTTACTAATGTTACTAATCACATTACCATAATTATCAATGTAAACAATACCACCAATAATAGTATTTCGTTCTTGATTAACTTTAGGCTGAATTTCAATCATTTTTTTATAAGATTGAATCTCTTTACCTACAACATCGAGTTTTCCTCCTCTGGCAATAAAACCAGCAACCTTTACAAAAACATCCAAAACAGGGAAACTACTTTCTATATGATTATGAATATTAATTTCTACAATTTTGGTAGGTTGAATTTCTGAAGCAATCATAGAAATAACACCATTATCTGGACAAATAAAGTAATGGTCATCTAAGAAAATAGCAATATGTTTATTTCGAATGCTCAATTCAGAATCTACACCTATAATATGTATCGTACCTTTAGGGAAGCTCTTGTAAGCATTCTTTACAACATAAGCTGTTTCAGTAATATTAAAAGGTGTTATTTCGTGCGTAATATCAACAATTGTAGCCTCAGGTAACTCAGTATAAATAGCTCCTTTTACAGCACCTACGAAATGATCTTTGGTGCCAAAATCTGTAGTAAAGGTAATTAGAGCCATTTAAAGTTTCTTGTAATTGTTAATTAGTTTGTGAAAAACTAAGCTAAAAATTAAAGCAAAGCTACACAAATGAATAAAATAATCATTACATTTAAACATAATAAAATTAAAAATAGTAGCATTTGAACGAAAGAGTAATTGAACTTACAGAAATTAACCCAAATGAATTTTTTGGTGCACAAAACCGCACAATTTCCCTATTAAAAACATATTTTCCTAAAATCAAGATTGTTGCCAGAGGCAATCAATTAAAAGTCTATGGAGATCCTGAGATTTTAGACGAATTTGAAAAGAGGTTAGAAAGGCTAATAAAGTACTTTAATAGGTATAATAAATTAGATGAAAATAGCATAGAAAGAATCTTAACTTCTACAGGAAAAGAGGAAGAAGAAAGAAAATTTGGAGAAGCAAAAGATATTTTAGTCCACGGAGTTAGTGGAAAAATCATAAAGCCTCAAACAGCAAACCAACGAAAAATGGTTGCATTAATGCATGACAATGATTTGTTATTTGCTGTTGGTCCAGCAGGAACAGGTAAAACATATACTGCTGTTGCGTTAGCTGTAAAAGCATTAAAAGAAAAGGATGTTAGAAGAATTATTTTAACAAGACCTGCTGTAGAATCTGGAGAGAATCTCGGTTTTTTACCAGGAGATTTAAAAGAAAAGCTAGATCCTTATATGCAACCATTATATGATGCATTAAGAGATATGATTCCTTCTGAAAAATTACAAGTGTATTTAGAAAATGGTACAATACAAATTGCACCTTTGGCATTTATGCGTGGTAGAACTTTAGATAACGCTTTTGTAATTTTAGATGAAGCTCAAAATACAACGCATGCCCAAATGAAAATGTTCTTAACGCGTATGGGAATGCATGCAAAGTTTATCATAACTGGAGACCCAGGACAAATAGACTTACCTCGTAAACAAGTTTCTGGTTTGAAAGAAGCATTGTTAGCTTTAAAAGATATCAAAGGAATCGGACAAGTATATTTAGATGACAAAGATGTGATTCGTCATAGATTAGTTAGAAAGATTATTTCAGCATATAAAGGAATTGAAACAGAATAAGGATGTTTAAAAACCTAAGCTTACAAGAATATTTTTATGTAGGATATATTTATTTAATTCTTTTAGGAATTGTAAGCGATGCTATTTTCTACGCAATTTTAGGAATTCCGTATTTAAACTACGTGTCTATTTTAGACGCGTTAGTTTCTCCTTTTAGTTTATTAACAAATAACTGGAAACTTACTATAGTACTAGTTATCGCTTTTTCTTTCATGTATGTGTATACCACAAAATGGTCTTTTAGAATCTATAAAAGATTTAGAGACAAAAAATGGTATCAGAAAATTTATAATGTAGAAAAGTGGGATAAGCTTTATAAAGATATGGAAGATAAGAAAAATTTACGCCAAGGAATATTATTCTTATTCTTTTTAATGTTTGTGTCTATGAGATTGGGAATGGGAATAGGTGTGCAAAGAAGAATTTCTACAAGTGAATTAAAACCAAACTATCAGTTAGTTTTTAAAGATAATAGCGAGAAAAAGATAAGACTCATTGGACAAAATAGCGCATTCATTTTCTATATAGAAGATGGAGAAAGAATTATTGCTGTAACTCCCATAGCAGATAATGTAAAACAAATAAAAAGGTTGCCTAAGAAATAAACTCTAGCTTAGAATTAATATAATTACTTTTATTCACTCCTAATACCTTTTAAGATTTTATAGCTTCCCAACTTTATAACTTTCAACTACAAAACCTTCAACATTTAAGGTTAAAAACATATTTTTGCGGCACAACAACACAATAGAATGAATACAATTAACAAAACCAACTTTAACTTTCCAGGTCAAAAATCTGTATACAAAGGAAAAGTTAGAGAAGTCTATAACATAGACGACTCCTTATTAGTAATGATAGCATCTGATCGTTTATCTGCATTCGATGTTATTATGCCTAGACAAATTCCTTTTAAAGGACAAATCCTAAACCAAATTGCAACAAAAATGATGAATGATACTGCTGATATTGTTCCGAATTGGTTAATAGCAAATCCAGATGAAAACGTTGCAGTTGGAGATTTATGTGAACCTTTTAAAGTAGAAATGGTTATTAGAGGATATTTATCAGGACACGCAGCTAGAGAATATAAAGCAGGAAAGCGAATATTATGTGGCGTAGCCATGGCTGAAGGAATGAAAGAAAACGATCAATTTCCAACTCCAATAATTACACCATCTACTAAAGCAGATAATGGAGAACACGATGAGGATATTTCTAGAGAAGAAATTTTAGCAAAAGGAATTGTTTCTGAGGAAGATTATTTAATATTAGAAGATTACACAAGGAAATTGTTTGCTAGAGGTACAGAAATAGCTGCAAGGCGTGGATTGATTTTAGTAGACACTAAATATGAATTTGGAAAAACCAAAGAAGGAAAAATTGTTTTAATAGACGAAATTCACACACCAGATTCATCTAGATATTTTTATGAAGAAGGTTATAAAGAAAGACAAGCAAAGAGAGAAAAACAAAAACAATTATCTAAAGAATTTGTGCGTCAGTGGCTAATAGAAAATGGATTTCAAGGAAAAGAAGGACAACAAATTCCAGAAATGAGTGATGAGAAAATTCTAGAAATCTCTAATAGATATATTGAACTATACGAGCAAATAACAGGTGAAACATTTGTGAAAGCAAACACAGAAAATATCTTAGATAGAATAGAGAAGAACGTTACCGATTTCCTAAATGGATAACTTATGGCTTCCTATATCGATTGCATTAGTATTGCTTGCTTATCATTCTATAAACTTTTTTAAGGAAGAACGGGAGTCTAAAGAGTTAGATGAAGAAATTCTAGAGAGGAGAAACAAGGAATTTGAAGCGATTAAAAGAGAGCAGAAGATAAGAGAAGATTTTACGGAGTTTGATGAAGACGATTTTTGGGAGGTAGTGGATGAATTACGATTAAAATGTAAAGGTAAGTATGCTAACTTTTATGGATTATTTAAGGATCATTTGTATAAGTTATCAAATTCGGAATTAGTAAGGCTACATAATTTATTGATTCGTTTGTATAGAGATCAAATGAATTATGATGTATTAGCAGCAGTTGCCATAATTTTTAAGGGCATTGATGATTTTAGGATAACACTATTTTTAGATGTCTTAATAAGTCAGGGTAGAGTAGTATTTAAACATGTGAGTCTGAATGTAGAGTTATTATTAAAAAAGGATATTGAAGAATTTAACTATCCAAACAAAAAATTAGATTTATTGGAGGAAGCTATTCAAGAAGTATATTTTAAGAGATTTGAAAAATTACTGCCTAGAATAGAAAACAAAGAGTTAATAGATATTAAGGGAGAAGTTTGGGAAGAAAAAGATTTACCTATTAGATATAGTAAGTTATTGAATAAATTTGTAAACTCTTAATATTGGAATGAGTAAAAGTAAGATATCAATAAGACCAAATTTAAACCTAACTTCTAGTTCAAAAGAAGAACAATTTCAAAATGAAGTATTACGACCTATTTTAAAATTACAAAATGATATTATAGGTTTGGTGTTTTTTCGTTTTTTAGAAAAGCAAAAGTTAGTTGTTCAAGTAGCTGATAAAGCAATGTTTGAAACTAAAATAAACGAAACTATAAAGAAAAACATAGTTTTAAGAAATCAGTTATTAGGATTAATCATTGGTCAATTCACATCAGATGAATTTTTGATATATAAAGAAAAAGAAACAGAGTTCAATAAAAGAATATTGAATATGATTGGGAAAAGAATTACAGATAACCAATCAAATTAAGTGTATTAAAACAAACAACAACAATGATCATAGAACCAAAAACTAGAGGCTTTATTTGTTTAACAGCACATCCAAAAGGTTGTGAGCAAAATGTAAAACAACAAATAGAATATATAAAGTCTAAAGGAAAAATTGAAGGAGCTAAGAAAGTATTAGTAATAGGAGCTTCAACAGGATTTGGATTAGCGTCAAGAATTACAAGTGCATTTGGATCTGATGCGGCTACTATTGGAGTATTTTTTGATAAGCCAGCAAGTACGGGAAGACCTGCTTCACCTGGGTTTTATAACACTGCTGCATTTGAAAATGAAGCAAAAAAAGCAGGTTTATACGCTAAAAGTATAAATGGAGATGCTTTTTCTAATGAAGTTAAAGAAGAAGTTATTAAGCTAATCAAGGAAGATTTAGGTCAGGTAGATTTAGTAATTTATAGTTTAGCATCACCAGTAAGAACACACCCGGTTAGCGGTAAACGATTTAAGTCAGTATTAAAGCCAATTGGAGGAGAGTTCTCAAATAAAACAGTTGATTTTCACACAGGAAAAGTATCTGAAATTTCTATAAAGCCAGCAGAAGGAGACGATATAGAAAATACAGTGACTGTAATGGGAGGTGAAGATTGGAAAATGTGGATGGATGCTTTAAAAGCTGAGAATGTTTTAGCTGAAGGAGTAAAAACAATTGCATATTCTTACATCGGACCTTCATTAACAGAGGCAGTATATAGAAAAGGAACTATTGGAGCAGCAAAAGATCATTTAGAAGCTACGGCATTTACAATTTCTGATGATTTAAAAGCTATAGGGGGAGAAGCTTATGTTTCTGTAAACAAGGCTTTAGTAACTCAGGCTAGTTCAGCTATTCCTGTAATTCCATTATATATTTCTTTATTATTTAAAGTGATGAAAGAGAAAGGAATACATGAAGGTTGTATAGAACAAATTCAACGTTTATATGCTGAAAGATTATATGGAGGAAACCTAGATTTAGATGATAAAGGAAGAATTCGTATCGATGATTGGGAAATGAGAGAAGATGTGCAAGCTGAAATAAGCAAGCTTTGGGAAAAAGCAGATACAGATAACCTTTCTGAAATAGGAGATTTAAAAGGATATAGTAATGATTTCTTTAACTTATTTGGATTTAAAGTTGAAGGAGTAGATTACAATGAAGATGTTAATGAATTGGTAGAAATACCTAGTATTAAATAATATTCAAAAAATAATTGTAAAAGCCTCGTAAAAATTATCTTTACGAGGTTTTTTTATGCATTACAGGTTTGTAATTATATAAAAAGATATAAATAAAATTGAATATCCGTATCGAGTCATAATTATGTTTTTAGCGTCATTCCGAATTTATTTCGGAATCTCATCGTACTATTAAACAATGATTTGGAATGAGAACCTAGAACAAGTTCAGGTTGACGTTTGTTACTTATTATGTATTACGGATAATCATATAAATAAATTCAATAAAAGATAAATGAAAGCAGCTTCAATTAAAACTTTAAAAGATGAGTTAAAACATAAAAATTCAGCAGAACTATTAGAAGTATGCTTAAAATTAGCTCGTTTTAAGAAAGAAAATAAAGAATTACTAACATATTTATTGTTCGAAGCTCATGATGAAGACCGATATATTGAAGCTATAAAAGAAGAAATGGATGTAATGTTTAGCGAAATCAATACGAAGAGTTTCTTTTATATTAGAAAAAGTGTTCGAAAAATACTAACTACAATTAAAAAATACATTCGCTATTCAAAGAAAAAAAGTACAGAAGTAGAGCTATTGTTATATTTCTGTATGAAACTAAAGAATTTTAAACCGTCAATTAAAAAAAGTCCGCGAATTCAAAATGTGTTTGATACACAAATAAGAATGATAAAAAAAACAATGCAAAGTCTGCATGAAGACTTACAATACGATTATAATTTATTGCTTGAAGAAATAGAAAATTAATTTTAGTCAAAATCATGAGTTTGATCATAGTTGTCTAATTCTTGTTCAAATCTCTTTACTCTCCAACTAACTACTTTCTCTATTCTATATATTTTACTAGATAATTTAGAAGAATAGCTACATCTAGATTTTTGAAAACCAATCCAATCAGGGAAATACTTTTTAGCTAAATAAAAAACTGTCTTATGTTTATCATTAAGATGTTTGGTTCTCTTTTCGTAATCGGGATATTTTAATAACTTAGTTCTGTAGACTATAGCAAAGCCTAGAATATTGGATATTTTGTGTAATAAACGATCTTCATATTCATCCTCCCAAATCATACCACCAGGCATAGCATAATATGTTACTTTAGAATCAATTATATAAGAAGAACGAATCAGTTGATTTCTATATTTTATAAAATACCATCTAGCGACGAAACTTATATAGAAAGTTTGTATTAAACCAAGTAATTTTTCTTGAATAATATATTTCTGGTAAAGTTTAGTTTTTTTGATAAGATGATACATTTTACATGTAATTTTTATGAAACACTTTTTCTCTTAATAGTTAAATTCAAAGATAAATTTTCTCCAAGATTTGTAACTAAATTTTGACGATGTTTTAATAAAAACAATAAATTTATAGGGCAAATAAATCAAACATGAGTAACTACCACATCAAGAATCTAGAAGAATATTTTCAAGTATATAGAAAATCAGTACGTAATCCAGAAAACTTTTGGGAAGAAATAGCAGAAGAGCATTTTTTATGGAGAAAAAGATGGGATAATGTTTTAAGTTGGAATTTTTCAAAACCAGAAGTAAAATGGTTTGAAGGAGCTAAACTGAATATAACAGAAAATTGTATAGATAGGCATTTAACTACTAGGGGAGATAAAACAGCAATTTTATTCGAACCTAATAATCCAGATGAAGAAGCACAAGCAATTTCATATAAAGAACTACATAAGAGGGTCAATAAATTTGCGAATGTTTTAAAATCTAAAGGAATTAAAAAAGGAGATAGAGTATGTATTTACTTACCAATGATTCCAGAATTAGCTATTTCATTATTAGCCTGTGCAAGAATTGGAGCAATTCATTCTGTTGTATTTGCAGGTTTTTCTTCAACAGCATTAGCTACTAGAATAAACGATTCTGAATGTAAAATGGTTATAACTTCAGATGGTTCTTTTCGTGGTTCAAAAACGATTGATTTAAAAAGCATTGTAGACGAAGCATTAGTTGACTGTCCAACAATTTCAGATGTATTAGTAGTAAAACGTATCAATTCAGAAGTGCTAATGAAAGAAGGAAGAGATGTATGGATTGAACCATTACTGGCTGCTGCTTCTGACGAATGTAATGCTGAGGTAATGGATGCAGAAGATCCTTTATTTATTCTATACACATCTGGTTCTACAGGAAAACCAAAAGGAATGTTACATACCACAGCAGGTTATATGGTATATACTGCGTACACATTTAAAAATGTATTTCAGTATAAGGAAAATGATGTGTATTGGTGTACAGCAGATATTGGATGGATTACAGGACATAGTTATATTGTATATGGGCCTCTGGCTAATGGAGCGACTACAGTAATGTTTGAAGGAGTACCAAGTTATCCAGATTACGGACGTTTTTGGCAAATTGTAGAAAAACATAAAATCAACCAGTTTTATACAGCGCCAACGGCAATTAGAGCTTTAGCAAAAGAAGGCTTAGCACATGTAGAACCACATAATTTATCATCGTTAAAAATTCTAGGAACAGTAGGAGAGCCTATTAATGAAGAAGCATGGCATTGGTATGACGATAACATAGGAAAAAGAAAAAGTCCTATCGTAGATACATGGTGGCAAACAGAAACAGGTGGAATAATGATTACCCCAATTCCATTTTCTACGCCAACAAAACCAACCTACGCAACATTACCGTTTCCGGGAATTCAACCAGTTTTAATGGATACTGAAGGTGAAGTGGTAAAAGGTAATCAAGTAGAAGGGAAGTTATGTATACAATTCCCATGGCCATCTATGGCTAGAACTATTTGGGGAAATCACGAGCGATATAAAGACACATATTTTTCAGCATTTGAAAATAAATACTTTACAGGAGACGGTGCATTGCGTGATGAAGTTGGTTATTATAGAATAACAGGTAGAGTAGATGATGTAATTATTGTTTCTGGACATAATTTAGGAACTGCTCCTATAGAAGATGCAATAAATGAACATCCAGCTGTGGCAGAATCAGCTATTGTTGGTTTCCCTCACGATATTAAAGGAAATGCTTTATACGGATATGTGATTTTAAAAGATACAGGAGAATCTAGAAATCATGATAATTTAAGAAAAGAGATTAATCAAATTATTACAGAACAAGTTGGCCCTATTGCGAAACTAGATAAAATTCAATTCACTCAAGGATTGCCTAAAACACGTTCAGGGAAAATAATGAGAAGAATTTTACGAAAAATAGCTTCTAAAGATATTAGCAACTTAGGAGATACAAGTACATTATTAAATCCAGAGGTAGTTCAAGGAATTATAGATGAAGCAATGTAATTTCATTTGAATTATATCTTGAGAAAAATAAATCATTTTAGATGAAAGCAGAAAAGAGTCGTTATTAAACGGCTCTTTTTCTATTAAAAAAATCTTAAAAGATACATTGTAGTCTTATTGAAACTATATTTTTTGTAACTTAATTAGCTCATAAAAACTAACAAAACAATGCCAACCTATAATCTAAAAATCAACGGTGATTTAGTCACTGTTACCGCTGATGCTGATACTCCTATGCTTTGGATTTTACGAGACGAATTAAATTTGGTAGGAACTAAATTTGGTTGTGGAATAGCCCAATGCGGTGCTTGTACAGTTCATGTAGATGGAACAGCGATGAGAAGTTGTCAATTACAAGTTTCAATGATTGATAATGAAGAAATAACAACTATTGAAGGACTTTCAAAAAAAGGAGATCACCCATTACAAGAAGCTTGGAAAGAAGTAGATGTACCTCAGTGTGGGTATTGTCAAGCAGGGCAAATTATGACAGCTGCTGCATTCTTAAAAGATAACCCGAATCCTACTACAAAAGAAATCCGTGAAGCAATGCATGGAAATATTTGTAGATGTGCATCGTATAATAGAATAGAAAAAGCAGTTGCAAAAGCTGCAACAAAAATGTCTTAAAGCTAATCATCATGAGTGTACAAGAAAACAATTTAGCGTTTAGCAGAAGAAACTTTTTGAAAACTTCAGCATTAGCTAGTGGAGGATTATTGGTAGGATTTAATCTATTTACAGCATGTAAAACAGAAGCAAAACCACCAGTAGATATCGCAAACTTAAATTTTAATGATTTCAATGCTTTCATTAAAATAGCGGATAATGGATACGTAACTATTTTTTCTCCAAACCCAGAAATAGGACAAGGAGTAAAAACAGCAATGCCTATGATTATTGCAGAAGAATTAGATGTAGAATGGGATAAGGTGAATGTAGCACAAGCAAAATATAATAAGAAAGAATACACCCGTCAGGTAGCAGGAGGTAGTCAATCTATACGTTTTGGATGGGATGCGCTTAGACAAACTGGAGCTACAACGAAGCAAATGCTGGTTAATGCAGCAGCCGCAAAATGGGGAGTAGATGCAGCAACGTGTAAAGCTTCTAAAGGAATTATTACAAATGCGAATGGAGAAACATTAGGGTATGGAGATGTCGTAAAGGAAGCCGCAACATTAGAAGTACCAGAAAACGTAACATTAAAAAAGCCATCTGAATATACAATTATAGGAAAAGATGCAATTAATGTCGATTTAGAGAAGATTGTAACAGGCAAACCATTATTTGGGTTAGATTATAAAGCTGAAGGAATGTCGTATGCTTCTGTATTAAGACCTCCAGCATTTGGTCAAACATTAGTTAGTTTTGACGATACGGAAGCAAAAAAAGTAAATGGAGTAACAGATGTACTAAAGTTTGGAGATAAAGTAGCAGTACTGGCTACAAATACTTGGGCTGCAATGAAAGGAAAAAAAGCCTTAAAAGCAGTTTGGAGCAGCGATAAAGATTTAGAAAGTACAGACGATCATAACAAAATATTAAACGGGATTTTAGATGCAAATGATTTTGAAACACGCAGAAATGATGGAGATGTAAATAGAGCATTTAAAGAAGCAGATAAAGTTGTAGAGAAAACATACCATTCACCTTTTTTGCCGCATAATTGTTTAGAACCTATGAACTTTTATGCAAATGTAACTCCAGAAAGAATTCATTTAATCGGACCTATTCAAACACCACAATGGACGGCAGGTAGAGTTGCTCAATTATTAAAACGAAAAGAGAGTGAAATTGAGTTAGAAATGACACGAATGGGCGGTGGTTTTGGTCGTAGATTATATGGAGATTTCGCTCTTGAAGCAGCAGAAGTTTCTAGTTTAGCAAACAAACCAGTTAAAGTAGTATTCTCTCGAGAAGATGATATGACTGATGGAATTTACCGTCCAGCTATAAAATATAGAATAGCCGCATCAATTAAAGATGGTAAACTCACGGGATATCATTTAAAAGAAGCAGCTATTAATGGTAATATGTACGATTTAATACCTAATTTCTTTCCAGCAGGATGTATTCCTAATTACAAAGTATCTACTAAAAACTATCAAAGTAAAATTACAACAGGAGCTTGGAGAGCACCATATACTAATTTCTTAGCGTTTGCTGAACAAAGTTTTTTTGATGAAGTAGCAGAAGAGTTAGGAAAAGACCCAGTACAATTACGTTTAGATTTATTACAAAACGTAAAAAATACAAACGATGAGAAAATAGAATACTCTGGGCAAAGAATGGAGGATACGATTAAATTAGTAGCCGAAAAAAGTAATTGGGGAGAAGAGAAAGAAGGAGTATATAAAGGATTTGCAGCTTATTACAGTCATAATACTCATGTAGCGGAAGTAGCAGAGATAGAAATGGAAGATGGAATTCCTGTAGTTAAAAAAGTAATTGCAGCTGTAGATTGTGGAATTATAATCAATCCTACAGGAGCAATTAATCAAATTCAAGGAGGTGTACTAGATGGAATTGGACATGCAATGTATGGAGACTTCACATTTAAAAACGGAAAACCATCATCTAAAAACTTCGATACTTATAGATTAATTAGAATGAATGAAACACCAGAAGTTGAAGTTCATTTCGTAGAAAACGAATTATCACCAACAGGATTAGGAGAACCTGGTTTACCGCCTGCAGGAGGTGCTGTAGCAAATGCCATGTATAAAGCATTAAAAAATAGAATGTATAACCAACCATTTATAAAAGAACTTCAAACAAAAAAGACAGAAGTTTTGGGTTGATTCTAAATAAACGATGATAATAAAAGATGCTTTTTTAAGCATCTTTTTTGCTTTTTGTAAGCGTTTGATAATCAAATTTTAAAACGAAAACGTTTTTGTAAATTGGAGGAAAAGCCTTAAAAATTATCAAATTATCAAATTGATAACAAAATAATGGTAAATCAATTTTTTTAATAGGTTAGTTTTAGTAATGTGTTAAAAAAGTGAGTTATTTCTTATAAAAGTACATATTTCTTTAAATAAAAATCAAATTCAATTAAATTTGAAGGAGAACGAAATTACAACAAAGCATAAAGGATGGATATTAAAAAGGTACTTGTCGCAAATCGAGGAGAAATAGCAATTAGAGTTTTTAGAGCTTGTGTAGAAATAGGAATTAAAACAGTAGGAATTTACACCTATGAAGATCGTTATTCTTTACACAGATATAAGGCAGATGAATGTTATCAAATTGGAGAAGATAATGAACCTCTGAAACCTTATTTAGATATTGATGCAATTATTAAAGTAGCAATAGAGAATAATGTAGATGCAATTCATCCAGGTTACGGTTTCTTATCAGAAAATGCAGAATTTGCGCAAAAATGTAAGGATAACAGAATCATTTTCGTTGGCCCTAAAGTATCCGTATTAAAGGCTTTGGGAGATAAAATTACAGCAAAAGAAGTAGCTGTTGCGAATAATGTACCTATTATTAGAAGTAGCGATCAAGACTTAACTTCTATAGAAATAGCATTAGAAGAAGCAGAAAAAATAAGCTATCCAGTAATGTTAAAAGCAGCTTCTGGAGGAGGAGGTAGAGGAATGCGTGTAATTCGTAATGAAGCAGAACTTAAAAAAGCATACCCAGAAGCACAACGAGAAGCGTTAAATGCTTTTGGAGATGATACTGTTTTTCTAGAAAAGTTTGTTGAAAACCCTAAACATATAGAAATTCAAATAGTTGCAGATGCACATGGAAATATGGTGCACTTATATGAAAGAGATTGTTCTGTACAAAGACGTTATCAAAAAGTAATTGAATTTGCACCCTCTTATGGTTTACCAGAAGAAACTAAAAACAGTTTATACAAATACGCAATAGATATTTGTAAAGCAGTAAATTATAATAATATAGGAACAGTAGAATTCTTAGTAGATGAAGACAATACAATTTACTTTATAGAAGTAAACCCAAGAATTCAAGTAGAGCATACAGTTACTGAAATGGTAACCAATATAGATCTTGTAAAAACACAATTATTCGTTGCAGGAGGTTATAAACTATCAGATAAGCAGATTAAAATTCCAAGCCAAGAATCAATTGTGGTATCGGGATATGCTTTACAATGTAGAATTACTACAGAAGATCCAGCAAACGATTTCAAACCAGATTATGGTACAGTAACTACTTATAGAAGTGCATCTGGATTTGGAATTCGATTAGACGCAGGAAGTATTTATCAAGGAGTAAAAATTTCTCCATTCTTCGATTCTATGCTAGTAAAAGCTTCAGCAAGAAGTAGAACATTAGATGGAGCTTGTAGAAAAATGTTAAGAGCTTTGGTAGAGTTTAGAGTAAGAGGTGTTAAAACCAATATAGCATTCTTACAAAACATTCTAAATCATCCAACATTTAAAGCAGGAGAAGTAACAGTGAATTTTATAAAGAATGAACCGAGACTTTTCAAATTTAAAGAACCTAAAAACAGAGCGAATAAATTAATCAACTTTTTAGGGGAAGTGGTTGTAAATGGAAATCCAGATGTTAAAAAAGTAAATCCAAGTCATCAATTCACAGAGCCCAAAATTCCGAAGTTTTCAAAAGCGGAAGCATATCCTAAAGGAACAAAAGATCTATTAACAGAGCTAGGGCCAGAAAAATTTGCAGAGTGGTTACGAAATGAGAAAAAGATTCATTTTACAGATACCACTATGCGTGATGCGCATCAAAGTTTGTTAGCCACAAGAATGCGTACAACAGATATGCTAAAAGTAGCAGAAGGATATGCCAAAAACTTTTCAGACATTTTTAGTATGGAAGTTTGGGGAGGAGCAACTTTTGATGTGTGTTTACGATTTTTACAAGAAAATCCATGGGAACGTTTAGCATTATTACGCAAAGCAATGCCAAATGTTTTACTGCAAATGCTTATTAGAGGTTCTAATGGAGTAGGATATACCGCATATCCAGATAATTTAATCGAGAAATTTGTAGAAAAATCTTGGGAAACAGGAATAGATGTATTTAGAATTTTCGATTCTTTAAACTGGATGAAATCTATTGAGCCTTGTATAAAACATGTTCGTAATAAAACACAAGGATTAGCAGAAGCGTCTATTTGTTATACCGGTGATATTTTAAATCCTAGCAAAACGAAATATGATTTAAAATATTATTTACAGTTAGCAAAAGATATAGAAAATGCAGGCTCACATATTTTGGGTGTAAAAGACATGGCGGGGTTATTAAAACCTCAAGCGGCTTACGAATTAATTTCAGCATTAAAATCAGAAATAAATATTCCAATACATTTACATACGCACGATACATCGTCGGTACAATCTGCAACTTATTTAAAAGCGATAGAAGCAGGTGTAGATGTGGTAGACGTAGCTTTAGGTGGACTTTCAGGGTTAACTTCTCAGCCTAATTTTAACTCAATGGTAGAAATGCTAAAGTTTAATGAAAGAGAAAACTTATTAGATACACAAAAGCTAGCTGAATATTCTAATTATTGGGAAGCAGTAAGAGGATATTATTATCCATTTGAATCTGGTTTAAAGTCTGGTACAGGAGAAGTATATGAACATGAAATTCCAGGAGGCCAATATTCAAACTTAAAAGGACAAGCAATTGCATTAGGTCTTGAAGATAAGTTTACAGAAGTAACCAAAATGTATGGAGAAGTAAATCATATGTTTGGAGATATTATCAAGGTAACACCAAGTTCTAAAGTAGTAGGAGATATGGCGCAGTATATGATTAGTAATAATCTAACTGTTGAAGATGTAATGGAAAGAGGAGAAACAATTTCATTTCCTCAATCTGTGATAAGTTTCTTTAAAGGGGATTTAGGACAACCTGTAGGAGGTTTTCCAGAAAAGCTTCAGAAAATTATATTGAAAAATGAAACGCCCTATACAGATAGACCAAACGCACATTTAGCTCCAATCGATTTTGAAAAAGAGTTTGAAGAGTTTAAAGGACAATTTTCAAAAGGAATGGGAAGAGAACTAGAAGTAACAGATTTTCTTTCTTATAAACTATATCCAAAAGTATTTACAGATGCTTACAATAATCATCTGAAATATGGAAATGTAATGAGTATTCCCACAAAGAACTTCTTTTTTGGAATGGAAGTAGGAGAGGAAATAATGGTAGATATAGAACCAGGAAAAAGAGTATTAATTTCATTAATGCAAAAGTCAGAACCAGATGAAAATGGGATTGTAAGTGTGTTCTTTAAAATTAACGGACAAATGAGAAATGTCCAAATAAAAGATAACTCAATTACAGTTGATAAAGTAGAAAATATAAAAGCAGAAACTTCAGACGAAAAACAAATCGGAGCGCCTTTACAAGGGTTACTATCATCAGTCTTAGTAAAAGAAGGAGATGCTGTAAAGGAAAATCAACCATTGTTTATTATTGAAGCTATGAAAATGGAAACAACCGTTACAGCAGTTACAAATGGTGTTATTGGCAAAGTGCAATTAAGCTCAGGAACTTTAGTAGATGCAAATGATTTAATAATAAAATTAAAGTAGAAGGCGTTAAGTTTTTGATTTACCCTTAAAAAAACTTAATTTCGCGCCCCAAACAAGTAATAGTAATTATGGTGAAAGATTTATTTGATAGAATTAAAAATGATAAAGGGCCTTTAGGAAAATGGGCAGATAAAGCAGAAGGTTATTACGTATTTCCAAAGCTAGAAGGACCAATTTCTAATAGGATGCAGTTTAATGGAAAGCCAGTTATTACTTGGAGTATTAATGATTATCTTGGTTTAGCAAATCATCCAGAAGTCTTAAAAGTAGATGGAGAATCTGCTGCTGAAGATGGAATGGCGTACCCAATGGGAGCTAGAATGATGTCTGGACACACAAAATATCACGAGCAATTAGAAAAGGAATGTGCAGAGTTTGTTGGTAAAGAAGCTTCATATTTAGTGAATTTCGGATATCAAGGAATGGTTTCTGCTATAGATGCATTAGTTTCTAAAGATGATATCATCGTATACGATATGGATACACATGCTTGTATTATTGATGGTGTTCGTTTACATGCAGGAAAAAGATTTGTATATAGACATAACGATATTGAAAGTTGCGAGAAAAATTTAAAGAGAGCAACTAAAATGGCAGAAAAAACTGGAGGAGGTATTTTATTAGTTTCTGAAGGTGTTTTCGGTATGAGAGGTGAGCAAGGAAGATTACGTGAAATTGTAGCCTTAAAAGAAAAATACAACTTTAGGTTACTTGTTGATGATGCACATGGATTTGGAACTTTAGGAGAAGGTGGTAGAGGAACTGGTTTTGAGCAAGGGATTCAAGATGGTATCGATGTATATTTTGCAACATTTGCAAAATCTATGGCCGGAATAGGGGCTTTCTTTGCTGGAGATAAAGACGTAGTACAGTTTTTACAATACAATATGCGTTCTCAAATGTTTGCAAAATCATTACCAATGCCAATGGTAAAAGGAGCATTAAAACGTTTAGATATGATTCGTACAATGCCAGAGTTAAAAGATAGACTTTGGGATATCACGAATGCCTTACAATCTGGTTTAAGAAATGCTGGCTTCGATTTAGGTACTACACAAACATGTATTACTCCTGTGTATTTAAAAGGAGATATTCCTGAAGCAATGGCTATGGTACATGATTTAAGAGAAAACCATGGGGTTTTCTGCTCAATTGTAGTATATCCTGTAATTCCAAAAGGAATGATTATTTTAAGATTAATTCCTACAGCGAGACACAAAATCGAAGATGTAAATGAAACAATTGAAGCATTTACAGCAATTAGAGAAAAATTAGAAAACGGTACTTATAAAAAAATAGCAGAAGCAATAATGACTGCTTAAGAAAATAAAGAATATAAAAAAACTCGTGAGAAAATCACGAGTTTTTTTTTGAGTATCATAAAATAAAATAAATTTGGTAACGTATTTGTTTTAAAGAAGCATATGAGATTAAGAATAATATTTTTATTTATTACTACTGTATTTAATTTAACAGCACAAGTAAAAGACACACTACCTAATTTTACAGATGAATATTTTTTAGTAAAAGATGGAGATACGCTAATGATTGAATTAAATGAAGTAGCAGTATTGCCAAAGCATAAATTCAAATCTAAAGTAGATGTGAATTACTATTATTGGTTTAGAAAAAAAGTATTCAAAGCGTATCCATATGCTATATTAGCATCTAAAAGATTAGATAGCCTAAATGCTAGATTAAATCGTATAGAATCTAAGAGTAAAAGAAGAAAATATGTAAAGCGAGTACAAAAATATGTAGAAGAAGAGTTAACGGACCAAATTAAAAAGATGACGAAGACAGAAGGAAGAGTTTTAATCAAGTTAATTCATAGGCAAACAGGAAAGACTGTTTTTCAAAACATTAAAGAATTAAGAAGTGGATGGAAAGCTTTTTGGTACAATACTACAGCTAATGTTTTTAGTTTATCGCTAAAAGATGAATTTCATCCAGAATCCGAAAATGAAGATTATTTAATTGAAGATATTTTACAAAGAGCATACATAGATGAAGCTTTGGAGTATCAAGAACCAAAATTAAAAATAGATTCAAATGAGATATTGAATGCAAGAAGTGGAGAAGTAGATGTTGAAAAGTATAAAAAGATGTTTGCTAAAATGCGAAAGAAGCGTAAAAAGAAGAAAAAGAAACAGAAATTAAAAAGAGTAGGCTAAAAAAGTTCTTGTAACAAAAGCTAAATTGTAAGAGAGAAGAATATAGAATAATCATTTAATCCGCTCCCAATATTGAGTCCCATATAAAAATAAAAAATATCCTCTCACTTGAATTTTATCAGGATCATTTAAAAATTTTATTCTACATCTAAATTTTCTACCCATTACAGGATGAAAAATAGTTCCTTTCTTATAATAATTCCCTACTTTTTCCATATTCTTAATAATAGTTAGGCCTAAAATAGGAGAGTTTTTTTCGTTTCCGTCACATTTAGTACATAAATCATGCTCGTGTTCTTTTTCTAAAATCTCAACAATTTTTCCAAAAACCTTTCCATTTTCTTCATATAACTCAACTATAGAAATTGGTTTTCCTGTTTTTTCATGTATCGTACGCCATTTACCTAAAATATTTTGAGAAGAAAGAGTAAATGACATAAGTACGAATAGTAATATGAAACGATTTCTAGATGCCATTTTAATAAAGTCGAATAAAAAAGTAGAAACATACATCAAAAACCAATAGATATTTTGTTTAATAAAATAGAGGAGAAGGGGAGTTCTTTTATGTGAGTATGTTTAATTACTTAAAAAACTTTTGGCTTTAAGTTGTTGTTTGATAGTTGATTGAGTTTTTGAGGTGATTTTTTCTTAATTTTTTGGTTAAAAAAAGTTGTGGGATTCAAAAGAGATTGTACATTTGCAGCCGC
>NZ_CAZEFZ010000072.1:53575-64771 GCF_964511145.1 Tenacibaculum amylolyticum | reverse complement strand
CTAGGGGTTAGGACGCCAGGTTTTCATCCTGGTAACACGGGTTCGAATCCCGTACGGAGTACAAAGTTTTTTATAAACATTTAAGATTTCAGTAAAATGGCAAATCATAAGTCAGCATTAAAAAGAATAAGAAGTAACGAAGCAAAGCGCTTAAGAAATAAATTTCAGCATAAAACTACACGTAATGCTGTTAGAAAATTAAGAGCAACTACAGATAAGAAGGAAGCTGAGGGAATGTTATCTACTGTTGTTTCTATGTTAGATAAATTAGCAAAGAACAACATTATTCACAAGAATAAAGCAGGTAACTTAAAATCTAAGTTAGCTAAGCACGTTGCTGCTTTATAGAAGAGAGTTTTAAGGTTAGTTAATATAAAAAGCACTTCGATTAATTTCGTGGTGCTTTTTGTTTTTATACAAAAACTTAATACTTCTAATGTTTATTCTTCAATAACAGTTTTGGGTAAGACTGTTTCATAAATTAAATTACCTTTTGTAATTCTTTCTCTTTATACATATTGAATTTTAGGACTAAACGAATCACATTAAATCTTATTTTATTCTGTTAGTTTTAAAAGTAGATAACCACATTTATTTAACGACTTTAAGTGCGGATATAAACTTAACTTATAAATTTTATTTTAATCAGAAAGCGTATACGTGTAATTACGATGTATGGATGGTTCTTAGAGTTCTTTAATAATCATACTTCTTATGAGCATCCAATCTAATAAAGATGAACAGAAGGAGTGTAAAGCCCCATAAAGAAGACCCTCCGTAGCTAAAGAAAGGTAAAGGAATACCTACAGTTGGTAAAATACCTATAACCATTCCTACATTTACAATGAGATGAAAGAAAATAATGGAGGCAAGTCCGTAGCCATAAATTCTAGCAAACTTGTTTGTTTGATTTTCTGCTAAATAAATTATTCTATATAATAGTAACATGAATAGAATAATCACAAAAGAACTACCTAAGAAGCCCCATTCTTCTCCAACAGTACTAAAAATATAATCTGTGTCTTGTTCTGGAACAAAGTTACCTTGAGTTCTATCACCTTGTAAAAAGCCTTTACCTGCAAATCCTCCAGACTTAATAGTTAACTCTGCTTGATAGGTATTATAACCAATTCCTCTATTATCTTTTACTTTCCCTAATAAGATATCGAAACGATCTTTTTGGTGCTGTTCAAGGATATTTGTATAGGTGTATCCTACCGCGGATATAAAGATGAGAGTAATTATATAAGTTATTAAAATAAAAGGCCAATTAAATCGTAGGAATTGCTTGTTCTTATAGGTTACATATCCAACAACAATGGTAATTAATAACATTGTTGAGATCAATACGATATTAGTACCAAAGTTTATAGTAAGTAAAAATAAAACTATGGTAGTAACACCTACAATGAAGTATTTTAGAGTTAACCCTTCTCTGTTTAAAACAAAAAAGAAAGAAAAGTAAATCAATACAGATCCCATATCGGGTTGTAGTGCAATAAAAAATGCTGGTAAGAAAATAACAATGAATGCTTTAATTTGATTCTTAACCAGTTTTAAATTGTATTGTCGGTCACTCATTAATTTGGCTAATGCCAATGCAGTAAAGGCTTTAGAAAACTCGGAAGGTTGTAATCCAATACCTCCGAAGTTATACCAGGAAGTTGCTCCATTAATTTTTTTTCCAAAAAGAAGTACACCTGCTAAGAGTATTAAAGAGAAGAGGTATAATAAGCTAGCGAATTGTTCGTAAAATTTGGAGTTTAAAAACAGTATAAGTATTGTTAAAGGTGCACTTAGACTAATAAAAATAAGTTGTTTTCCATATCGAGTAGAGAAGTCAAAAATTTCTCTATTAGAATCGGTTGAAGAGGCTGCATAAATATTTAACCAGCCAAAAGCAACCAAAAGGACATACATAGAAATTAAAGCCCAATCTAAATTTGCAAATATATTATTGTGTTGTTGTCGCAAGTGAATCCTTTTTTTCGATTTGTTTATCGTATGTTTCTTGTAAGCTTAAATTAATCATTCTGTCTTCTAAAGCTTTTCTAGAAACAGTTCCGTTTAAATATTTTTCAATCATTAAACTAGTAATTGGAGCAGCAATGGTAGAACCATAACCTCCATTCTCAACAAAAACAGCCATAGCGATCTTTGGGTTTTCTTTAGGAGCAAATGCTATAAGTATAGAATGATCTGGTAATTGAGTTTTTTCACCATTAATTATAGCAAAGTTTTCTACAGTTCCTGTTTTTCCACAAATATCTATCCCTTTTACTTGACTGTATTTACCTGTTCCGGTTTTAAATACTTCATGCATTGCATCTATTACAACTGGAAAATGTTTTTTATCGATAGAGGTATATTTCTTTTCAGTAAATTTTTGATCTTTTATATTGCCCCCATCTATTTTCTTTACAATATGTGGCGTGTAATAAAACCCTTGATTAGCAATTGCTGCAGTTGCATTTGCTAATTGAATAGGAGTGGTTTGTATTTCTCCTTGGCCAATTGCATTAGAAATATTCGTGGTTGCTCTCCATCCAAAATCATACCTGTCGTTATAATATTTTGCATCTGGTATTAGCCCTTTGTTTCCTACAGGAAGGTCGTAACCTAAATAATTTCCTAATCCAAAACTTCTGATTTGGTTACTCCAGTTATCAAAACCTTCTTTTGTGTTTTTTTGCTTATTAATTATCTTTCTATAGGTTTCAGAAAAGTAACTGTTACAAGAATTAGCGATTGCTTTTTTCAATCGAATTGGTCTACCATAAAGACCGCAGTGACATCGCATAAACTCATGTTTCTTTTTTCCATATCGATATCCACCATAACAATATACCATAGTGTTTTCGTCGATAACGTTTTCTTGTAAGCCAACTAAACCATTTAAAATTTTAAAAGGAGAACCAGGAGGATAAACACCTTGTAAACCTCTATCAAATGTAGGGTTGTTTATGGTGTCGCTGAACAATTTTGTTGAGTATGCTGATCTTTTTCTACCTACCATCATATTAGGATCGTATGATGGAGCAGTTACAAGTGCTAAGATTTCTCCTGAAGAAGGTTCTAAAACAACAATTCCACCACGTTTACCTTTCATTAGTAATTCCCCATATTGTTGTAATTCGCTATCTATGGTTAACGATAAATCTTTCCCAGCTAAAGCAAGTGTATCATATTTACCATTTTTATAAGCTCCTGTTATTCTATTTAAATTATCTCGGTTGAAATACTTTTTACCTTTTGTACCACGTAGTTTTTCTTCATAATATTTTTCTACACCCCATTTTCCAATTAACTCTCCATTTTCGTAGTAGTCACTATTTTTAGCTTGTAATTCATTTACTTCACCTAAATACCCAACAATATTAGCGGCAGATTTTACTGGATAATTTCTAATAACACGTCTTTGAATATAAAACCCTTTGAATTTATGTAGTTTCTCTTGTAGGTAAGCAAAATCTTCTTTAGAAACTTGTTTTAAAAAAACAGAAGGAAGCCATCGAGCATATCTTTCAGCTTTTTCAGATTTTTTGATAAAATCTTCTTTAGAAATTCTTAATAAGTTACAAAATTCCAGTGTGTCTATATTTTTAACTTCCTTCGGAATAATCATTACATCATAAGAGAGTTGATTTGCTACTAAAAGCTTTCCGTTTCTGTCGTAGATATATCCACGCTCAGGATAATCGTATTCGATTTTAACTGTAGCTGTACTTATAGGATTCTTAACTCCACCTTCTATAATTTGAAGTTGAAATAAACGACCTATATAAATAAGCCCTACTAGGGTAATTAAAAAAACTAATAAAAAATTTCGCTTCACGTTTTAC
Source organism: Tenacibaculum amylolyticum (assembly GCF_964511145.1). Lineage (NCBI taxonomy): Bacteria > Pseudomonadati > Bacteroidota > Flavobacteriia > Flavobacteriales > Flavobacteriaceae > Tenacibaculum > Tenacibaculum amylolyticum. Next base: position 60,929 of record NZ_CAZEFZ010000072.1, on the reverse strand, counting down.
TGCTTTCTGCTTAAGATGAAATTACCGAGGAAGTATAGAAATAAAGAGAATACTCCTGATAAAAAGGTGTTAATAATAACGTCGAAAAAGTTTCGAAAGCTAAAATTAAGCAAAGAAAATAATAAAAAATGATGTGTAAAAGTTAAAATGGCCGTAAAATTGAATACTTTGCCGAAAGTTTCTTGTTTTAAATCGAAAAATTCGAAATCAACTTCTGTTTTTTGAAAGATTGTTTTAAAAAAGTACAATCTTATAAAAGCAATAAATGTAGTTGCAAAAGCATTTGCTCCTCCAGAATCTGAGAATATATCAATAATAAGTCCTAGTAAAAAAGCAAGACTCAGAATAGGAAATCTATTTGTTTTGTATGGGTATATAAAGATAAAAGCAATGTATATATATGGATTTATGAATCCAAAGAATAAAACATTGTTTAGTACTAATACCTGTAATAAGATAAGACTAATAAATACAAATGATAAATAAAATGGTCTTCTACTCATTTGTTTGCTTTTCTAAATCTTTAATTTCTTGTTTGTGAAAATTGTTTATAATGTAAACATCTCGAATAGAGCTCATATCATTAAAGAGTTTTACTTCTATTAAATTTTCTTTAGCTCTTTTTTCAATATCAATTACAGTACCTACTAAAATTCCTTCAGGAAATATAGCGGAACGACCACTGGTAATAATTGTATCGCCTATTTGAACAACAGCCTGTCTTGGGATATCTCTTAATTGGATTATTTGATTGTTCTTTGCATCCCAACTTAAAGTTCCATAATAAGGACTATGTTGTAGACGAGCATTTATTTGACTATTTCTACTTAGTATAGATCGAACTCTTGCGTAAGAATTAGAAACAGCATCTGTAACTCCAATAATACCTTTGTCATTTATTACTGCCATTTCTGGAGTTACTTCTTGTTTAGCGCCTCTGTTAACAGTTAAGTAGTTATAGGCTTTGTGAAATTCGTTTTTCACAATAACTCCATCTATGTATTTGTATTGTTGATTGTTTAATGAATCTATAATAGCAGTAAGCTTAACACTATCTGAAATGCTTTGTATTTGTGAAAGTAAATTTTTAAGATAGGTGTTTTCTTTAGCAAGTGCTTTATTTTGTTCACCTAAATTGAGATAGTTTGAGAACGCATTGGTTTTTTCATAAATTCCTCCAGTAATTACGTTAGCAGAACTTATAAATTTACTTCTGTGAAAACTATGGCTATTAATTGTTAATGCTAATGCAATTATTTGCAGCAGACAAAAAAACAGTAGATATTTATATCTCTGTATGAAATAAATTAATTGCTGCATATTGTAAATTATTTAACTAAGACACTCTTATATCTATCTAAGTTTTTAAGCGCAATACCAGTTCCTCTTACTACAGCTCTTAATGGATCTTCAGCTACATATACAGGAAGGTCTGTTTTACGAGATAATCTTTTGTCAAGCCCTCTAAGCATAGAACCTCCACCAGCTAAATAAATTCCAGTATTGTAAATATCAGCTGCTAGTTCTGGTGGTGTTTTAGATAAAGTTTCCATAACAGCATCTTCAATTCTTAAGATCGACTTATCAAGTGCTTTTGCAATCTCTCTATAAGATACTTGAACTTGTTTTGGTTTTCCACTTAATAAATCTCTACCCTGAACCATCATGTCTTCTGGAGCATCTTCTAAATCTTCAGTGGCTGCACCGATTTGAATTTTCATTTTCTCAGCAGTACTTTCTCCAACATAAAGGTTGTGTTGCGTTCTCATGTAATACATTATGTCGCTAGTAAATAAATCTCCTGCAACTTTTACAGATTGATCACATACTATACCTGCTAAGGCGATGACTGCAATTTCAGTAGTTCCTCCACCTATATCAATAATCATGTTTCCTTTCGGTTCCATAATATCTACACCTACACCAATGGCAGCTGCCATTGGTTCATAGATGAGATAAATTTCTTTTGCATTCATATGGCGAGCAGAGTCTATTACGGCTCTTTTTTCTACTTCAGTAATTCCAGAAGGAATACAAATGACCATACGTAATGAAGGTGGAAATATTTTTTTTCTGATAGAAGGAATTTGCTTAACAAATTCTTTTATCATTTCCTCAGAAGCTTGGAAGTCTGCAATAACTCCATCTTTTAGAGGGCGAATTGTCTTAATGTTTTCGTGGGTCTTACCTTGCATTTTACGGGCTTCTATACCTGTGGCAATGATTTTACCTGACATTCGATCTCTAGCAACAATAGAAGGACTATCAATTACTACTTTGCCATCGTGTATTATTAGTGTATTCGCAGTCCCTAAATCGATTGCGATGTCTTCCGTCATAAAATCGAAAAAACCCATAAAAATTATTTAAAATGTGACCCGTTTATGTATTCACACAAATCTAAAAAAAAAAATTAAAGAAAAGGCACCTTATAACTTAATGTTTAAAGTGTCTTGTTCCAGTAAATACCATAGCTATGTTATGATCGTTACAATAATTGATGCTTAATTCATCTTTAATAGAACCTCCTGGTTGTATAACGCTTTTAATACCAGCATTGTCAGCTATTTCAACACAGTCTGGAAAAGGGAAAAAAGCATCACTTGCCATTACGGCTCCATCTAAGTCAAAACCAAAGTTTTTTGCTTTTTCAATAGCTTGCCTTAAAGCATCTACACGACTTGTTTGTCCTGTTCCGCTAGCACATAGCTGCTTGTTTTTGGCTAATACAATAGTATTTGACTTGGTATGTTTACAAATTTTAGATGCAAAAAGAAGGTCTTCTATCTGTTCCTGACTTGGTTTGTTTGTTGTAGGATATGATAAATCTTCTACAGCATCTGTTTTATTATCTTTATCTTGTACTAAAGCTCCATTTAAGCAAGTTCTAACCGTTGTTTCAGGTAAGTTAATTTCTTTTTGAACTAATAATACTCTATTCTTTTTACCTTTTAAAATCTCTAAGGCGTCTTCATCGAAACTTGGAGCAATGACTACTTCACAGAATAATTTGTGAATTTCTTCTGCAGTAGCCTTGTCAATAGTTGTATTTGCTATTAAAATTCCACCAAAAGCAGAAACAGGATCCCCTGCTAATGCCTCTACATATGCTTGATGAACTGTAGCTCTTTGCGCAAAACCACAAGCGTTATTATGTTTTAGAATAGCAAAAGTTGGCGCCTCTCCAGTAAACTCACTCATTAGGTTGACTGCAGCATCTACATCTAATAAGTTATTGTAACTTAGTTCTTTTCCATGTAGTTTATCAAACATGGCATCTAAATCTCCAAAGAAAAATCCTTTCTGATGTGGGTTTTCTCCGTATCGAAGCACTTTTCCATTCGTTTCACTAATCTTTAAAACCGCTTCTTCATGATCTGAATTGAAATAATTAAAGATAGCAGTATCATAATGTGAAGAAATATTGAATGCTTTAGCAGCAAACTTTTTTCTATTATTTAGTGATGTTGTTCCGTCATTTTCAGAGATAATTGATAAAAACTCATTGTATTGCTCCATAGAAGAAACAATAAAGGTGTCTTTAAAGTTTTTGGCAGCAGCTCTAATTAATGAGATTCCTCCAATGTCAATCTTTTCAATAATGTCCTGTTCAGAAGCTCCAGAAGCTACCGTTTTTTCAAAAGGATATAAGTCTACAATTACTAGATCTATTTGAGGTATTTTATATTCGTCTAATTGTGCTACGTCGCCTTCATTATCCTGACGATTTAAGATACCTCCAAATACTTTAGGATGCAATGTTTTTACTCTACCTCCTAAAATAGAAGGGTAGTCTGTTACAGATTCTACTGGAACGACGTTAATACCTAAATTGGTAATAAACTTTTCTGTTCCTCCTGTAGAATAAATTGTAACTCCTAATGCATCTAGTTTTTTTACAATAGGCTCTAAACCATCTTTGTGAAAGACAGAAATTAAAGCAGACTGTATCTTTTTTGTATTACTCATTTGTTGTTGTGTTGTTATTAAGCCTGCAAAATTACTAAAAGTTAAAAAGTGAGCAACGTAGAATGAAAAGTTTTACGGTAAAAAAAATCGGAAAAACTTGTTAATAACTTAAGTCTTTCCGATTTAAAAATTTTGTGTATTGACTTTTTTTATTCTGCATTTTCTAGGAAATCACGAACCCAAAGAGCTAATTTTTCCAGTAAAGTCAACTTTTCAGCTTGGGTATTACCGCCCAAACTTTCATAATTAGGGATTTGTTTACTCATCTTTAGGGGAATTTTTGATTAGTAAAATTGTTAATAACTTTTACAAATCTATATAAAAAAACTTAATAACCAAGGATTTACATTTTTTTTTATAAAAAAAGTGCGATTTCTTTACATATGTATTCCAAAAGTTGCTCATCTTGTGGTGTAAAGGGGTTCGCAGTGTGTGAATCAATATCGATTTGTCCGATGTTTTCACCATTAACAAAAACTGGAATTACAATTTCCGATTTTACTTTCCATCCACAAGAAATGTAATTGTCTTGTTCAGAAACATCTTGAACTACAAAGTTCTCATTGCTAACAGCTACCTGACCACAAATTCCTTTTCCAAAAGGAATAATTGTATGTTCTGTAGGTTCTCCAGCAAACTGAGCTAGTTTTAATTCTTCTTTGTCTCCGTTCCTAAAATAAAAACCTACCCAATCGTAATATTCAACTTCTTTTTTAAGATAATCGCAGATTTGTTGCAATTTTTCTTCAGTTGTTGTAGAAGCAGCAATAATTGTATCAATATTACTTTTTAAGTTTTCTACATTCATGTTAAAGCATTTTTAAATTATTAATTTCTTGTTGTGTTAACTCTCTCCATCTACCTCTAGGAAGATTTTTCTTAGTTAAACCAGCAAAAATAACACGGTCTAGTTTTGTTACATGATATCCGAAGTGATCAAATATTTTACGAACAATTCTATTTCTTCCAGAGTGTATTTCAATACCTACTTCTGTTTTCTTTTCTCCTTCTACATAAGAAACAGCATCAATAAATACTTTTTTGCCTTCAATTACCACATCACCACGTAATTTATCTAAGTCAGATAAGGTTAGTTTCTTATCTAAAGAAGCGTGATATAATTTACGCACGTTATGCTTTGGATGTGTTAATTTCTTTGCTAATTCGCCATCATTTGTAAACAATAATAAACCAGTTGTATTTCTGTCTAATCTTCCTACTGGATAGATACGTTCTTTGGTCGCATTAGCTATTAAGTCCATTACAGTTTTTCTACCTCTATCATCTTCCATGGTAGTAATGTAGTTTTTGGGCTTGTTAAGTAATACGTATCTTTTTTGTTCTATAGAAATTAAAGTACCATCAAAACGAACTTCGTCGTCTGGTTGTACTTTATATCCCATTTCAGTAATAAGTTTTCCGTTTACAGTTACACTTCCGTGTTCAATAAACGTATCTGCTTCTCTTCTAGAGCAAATACCTGAGTTAGATATAAATTTATTTAAACGAATCCCACTATCTTCTTTGGAAGTTTTTTGAGATGTTTGAGGTTTACTTTTTTTAGTGAATTGTTTTCTTGAGCGAGGATTGCTGTTCTTTCCAGCTTGTCGTCCTCTCGACGAGTTATTTTTATTCATTTTGTTTAAAATTAAAACGGGCGCAAATGTAAGTTAAATATTTGATTTTCAGTAAAAATTATATTTGTTTTTCACAAGTTTAACAACGGTGCAAAAATACAAATAAAAGATGGTTTGAAAATCAGGGAATTGTAGCAGAATATTGTGAAAATTTAGAAGTAAAATTTAAACACTTTAATAATTATTCATTTCTCATGCTATCCGTACTTTTCAATAATTTCTTTTTTGCTGTTGACTTGTAGTTTTTCGTAAATATTTCGAGTGTGTGTTTTAATAGTATTTACAGATAAATAAAGCTCATCTGCAATAGACGCATAACTTTTACCTTTAGCTAATAATGTAAGAATTTGGTTTTCTCTTTCTGAAAGCTCTTTTTCATGTGGTAATTGAAAAGATTCTACTACTTTTCGAGCAATATTACTACTCATAGGAGCACCACCTTGTTGTGTTTGTTGTAGTGCAGTAATTAGCTCTTTTGGAGTTATGTTTTTAGTGAGATAACCTATGGCACCAGCACATAACGCATCGAAAATATATTTTGAGTTTTCGTGAACAGATACAATTATAGGTAGGATGGAAGGAGCTATTTTTTTGATTTCTTTAACCGTTTGAATGCCATTCATTCCTACTAGTTGAATGTCGACGAGCATGATATCTACTGCTGGTTCTTTTTTAATAAACTCAATTGCTTTTTCTCCAGATTCAAAACCTCCAACAACTTGGAATTCTTCTGATGTATTGACGATTTCTGTAAAAGACTCTAAAATACTTTCATGATCTTCTATAATAACAACATTAAGCTTGCTCATTTGTATTCTTTTTTAAGTTACCAATAAAAGTAATAGTTGTTCCATTGGTAGTTTCTATAATTAATTTTTGATGTAATGTTTTTGCGCGATGTTTCATATTCTGAATACCATTTACGCGTTGTAGTGTGTTTATAGTAAAACCACTTCCATCGTCTTTTAGCATGATTTTTAACTTATTACCTTTCAATGTAAACTTTAATAATACTTTGGTTGCCTCACTATGTTTTAAGGTGTTCGTCATAGCTTCTTTAAAAATTAAGACTAATTGTTTACTCCAGTAAAAAGGTAATATAGTTTTTTGTTCTGTGAAATTATGAGTTGAATAGAAAGAAATATTAGAAAGACTAAAAAGTTGTTCTCCAAAATCATTTAAATATATCTGCAAGTACCTTAAGTCATCATTTTTATGATCTAAAGACCATACAAAGTCTTTCATTCCACTGTATAAATAATCGGCATCTTTTTTTATTTGATGTAACTTTTTCTTTTGGACTGTAGTATCAGATTTATAATCAGTATCAATTAACAAATTTGATGTGATAGCTATACTAGCCAGTTTATTACCTAGCTCATCATGGAAATCGCAATAAGCTTTCTGATTTTCAATATAACCAAGAGGTCGAGAAATTTAATACTACCCATGGAATGCTACTTTGTAAAAAAGGAGCTATATATAGAGAGGTAGAAACACCCCAATATCCTTATATCAATTTTCCGTATATAGATGCTCAGGGTATGAAAACGGCTATGGATAAGTACCGCGATTATGTGGTAAATTATAATACAGCCGTTGAAAAACAAAACAAAGACATAAAAGTTTACAATACAAAGATTGAGTTGCCCAAACTAATCTCATTAGACGATTTATGGCTTATTGAGTCCTTTATAAAAAATAATAAAGGAGTTTTTGCAAGCGATTATAACAAAGGGATTGAAACG
>NZ_CAZEFZ010000072.1:43814-53570 GCF_964511145.1 Tenacibaculum amylolyticum | reverse complement strand
CTACTTGCCTAAAAAACGTCTTCAAACTATCAAATTTCCTACAGAGCTTGTATTTAATACGCTATTAGGCTTTTATATTAGTCAGCTTAAAGAGCGTAACACGTATTTAGTTGCTACCAATAGCCCTACACGTGTTTTAAAGAATGATTTACCTAAATTAAGGATAGATCAGCGCAAATTAGCCACTCATAAGAAAGAAGGTGTACAAAGGTTCTCTTTTTGCAAGAAAACCGCTAAAAATCATGTTAAACGCTTACGTGAAGCAAAGGTGTTAATCAACTATACTTATGTGAACCAAAACAAGCCAATTTCGGTGAATTTTAACCCTGAAATTGTAGCTATTTTGGACGGAAAACCGCCAAAACGACAACTTACTGAAAGTCAATTTTTTAACTATAACGGGTGGAAAATTTTACACGATAATAGTGATAATAATAAAGTTTTAAAAAGAAATAAAAAGAAAGACTTTTTAATTTTTCATAAAGAAAATGAATGTGGTTTAATGCAGCAGCAAAACGTATCTCTTGCAGAGAGCTACAAGACCACCATCAGAATAAGTAATGCAAAACAAACTAGCCCGCGGGAAAATGTAGCAACGATTCGAAAAATATTGCCAGATTTTTTAAAAACTGGCGCAAAATCAAACGGAACAAATAACACGGTTACGGTTAATTTTCTTGCCAAATTGATGGAAGAAAAGACACTTGCACAGGAACTCTCAGCGGGAAAATATGACAATCACAAGGGTTTAAGCTATCATTACTTGCAAAAAGTTATTCAGTACGCCAATGTGACTACAGAGGAATTTAGAAGCGTGTTGATACAGGATTTTGTAAAATCATCGGCTAAGATTTGGAAGAATCACCAGAGCGTACACGTGGGGAGTTGGAAAAATGCAATTAATAACCTTAACCAGACTTTATTTAAGGGAATTACACAAAAAGAAGGACTATTAAAAAAGCTAAAAGAGTATCGCTGGAAGCTAGATTTCGCCCGTAAATGGTTTTTAAAATCAAAGATTCCCGCATTATACCCGTCTTTGTATTTTGATGTTCACCGAAAAGCTTCCAATGGCATCGGGTTTTATGGTTTGCATTCTATTTGGAAAAGTCATTTGAAACACCAACAAAACAGGATTGAAAAACAGAAAGAAAGCCAACAGCAGGAAAGTGCAAGGAAACGCAAAGCCAAGATGAAACAACGTTTTGAAAATACTATAAAAGCCTATGAAAAAGGAAAATACACCACAGCACAGGTGTATAATTACGTAAGAAATAATTTGCCGCAAAGCTATGTAAGTGAATTAACAAAACGTATAGAGGAAATAAAAAAAACAGCTTAATAGACTACAATATCCGAGCTAAAATACAATTAATAAAAATTGAAATGAATACATAATAAAACAGATGAAAAAGGAAAATTTACAATGCTATTTAACTGAAAAAGTAGTACAAAACCAACGAGTTTTTAAGATTGTAGACGGATTACACCGTCCCATGAGTAAGGCAAAAGTGTTTTATATAGGTTATACTCCAAATCTAGGAGAAACAATAGATGATTTTATAGCCATGGGAAAGGAAACTGAAAAACAATACGAACAATGGTATCATAAGAACAAAGAGATACTAAGGTTATATTATACGAATTAATAAGCCTGCAAGCCATAAACGCAAGAAAATGCAAGTTTACGCAAAATGACAAGACAGAGTCTTTGTTTATGGTTAAAAAACTATTAATCATTGTTTTAAATCTTTACTCTATTGTTTTTTAACTCCGTTAGAATTAAAAACGCAATAAAACGCAATAAAACGCAAGAAACTGCAAAAGAAGAAGCATCTTAGTATATAGTAGGGTTGATTAAGGGTCACTAACTATTATAAGATGCTTTATGAAAGCGAGTAAGCTTTCGGTGTAAAACTAGTAAAAAAAGCTAGTAAACTAGGGGTAATTATGGTTAAAAAGACTTTTAATATCAGTAATCAATTATAGATAAAGGACAAACATGATAACCAACTATAGAGTAGCGAAAACAAAAAACGCAGGAAAATGCAAAGAACCGCAAAACCTTACTTAATCCTGAAATAGGTTTACACCAAGTGTTACTATATATAGAGGACTATTATTAATTAAAAAGAAAAAAAATGAATACTATTTACACGAAAAAGAAACTATTTGAAACCTATTATTATCTAAATGATGGAGAAATGCGTTACGCAATTAATACTATAATTGTAGAAAATAGAAAAATACCTTTAGATATAGCCAAGTTTAAAAAGAAATTAAGACCTAAAGAAGTACAAACTTTTTTAAAGGAGTTTGATTTAGAAGAAATATAAACTAACGTAATATTAAACAAAATGATGATTAATAGACATTATGTATTGGGAATTATTCACTTTGTTATTCTAAAAAGGTAAACCTCTTAAATAATTTGGCGATTATTGATAAAATATGTTTTTACCTTAGCTAAATTAGTTCTTTTAGAAGTAGATAAGAGTTTAACAGTATGTCAACAACAGTTTAAAGATTAGTCTTTTTTCTAGATAAAAATAATTTATATTAAAAAGTAAATAATTTAAACGTAAAAGCTATTTTAGATTACAAAAATTAATTCATCCTGTAAAATTATAAAAAATGGAATTTGATGTAACAAATTTAGATCGAAAAATACTTTTAAGAGCACTTTTTGCATACTCTTCGCCAAAAGGTTTAGGGAATATTGAATATACGTTCAGAGAGTCACAAAATGAGAATGTAGAAGGTCTATCTGATATTGAATGTGAAGAAATCCTTTATGAATTAGAAAAAATGAAATCAGGTACAATAAGGGTTTTAGATTATCATAAAGGAAAGCCGATGAAGTTAGATTTTAAAAAGAAAGATAATGGACAAATAAAAATTTCAACTACAGCTTATGATCAAAGAAATGGAAAATACCGTTTTTTTGAAGCAATTTTAGATACTTTTCTTGAAGAAGAAATTATTATCACTAAGAAAGGTTATGGAGGAATAACTTCATTCCCGAAAATTGAGTTAAGTAGGTCAAAAGAACAGGTTAAATTACTTAAAAGCATTTTAAGCAACTCTGTTCTAAGTGAAAATAAAAATGGTCGTTATTGGAAAATAGATTCAAGTAAAAAAGAATACAAATCACCATCAATTCAACTTTTTGAAGAACAATAAAGTATTTAAGAATTAATTTATAACCAGAATAGGATAATACTATCCTATTCTGTTATAAATCCATTTAACTTTTTGTGTAAAAAAGTTCATCATACTTACTACTTAGGCTTTAAAATATTTTCAACACATCATCTAAATTCATAATTAAAAGCAATAATAAAATAATAGGAAATAAGCTATTTAATAACAGATTTAATAAAAAAGATTTGTTTGCAATTGTTTTTTTATTGTACTCTACTATAGACAAAATAAAACCAATTACGCTTAATAGTAATCCTACAAAGACTACTATACTTAAAAATATCAAAATATATAAACTCTCTTTTTCATCAAAAAGTGTAAGTAATGTAAAACTAAAGAAAATGAGTATTGTATTTGCAATACCCACTTTAAAAGATTTATTTTTTGTCACTGATTTTTGTTTTTTATAATTCAATTAATTCACTTATTAAATCTAATATTTCTTTATTTGATTTCATTTTATCCTCAATGTTAAAAACCGAGAGGGGATAATCTCGGTTCTAAATTATAAATATAACTTTTTACTTAAATTATTTATCCTCTGTAGCATGTTTACTAAACCTTTCTATCCAACCATTTTCAATTGTAGGTTCAGCTTTCAACATCTCACTTATTTCAACTAAATTTACTTGATTTTTATTTTCCTCATAAATTAATTTAAACTCCTCATTCTCTTCTAAGATGCTAAGAAATGAAAATAAAGATGTACCTATTGTTTTCTTCACGTAGGCTTTTAACTTATTTACATCTTCTTTGGAAAGCTTATCAAACACTTCAGTATATTCTTTCCCAACTCCCCATTTTGTAGAATCATTTATAAGATCATTAAGATGTTTTATGGCATCATCATAAACGTACTCTATAACTAACTCACCAAATTGGTTTAAGATTTCTTTATTTGATTTCATTTTTATACTTAATTAAAAAAAACCGAGAGGGGACACTCTCGGTTCTAAATTATAAATATAACTTTTACTTAAATTATTTATCTTCTGTTACATGTTTACTAAACCTTTCTATCCAACCATTTTCAATTATAGGTTCAGCTTTTAACATCTCACTTATTTCTAATAAATTAATTTGTTTTTCATTCTCTTGGTAAATTATTTTGAAATTTTCATTTTCTTCAAAAAATCTTAAAAAATTATAAATAGAACTACTTATTCTATCTTTTAAATATTCTTGTAAAATCGTAAAGTCTTTTTCGTTTAGATTTTGTAATAAATCACAATAATTTTTAAAAATAGGTAGAGGATTTTCTTTTTGTCTTAAACTAAGAATGTTTGATATAATAGGATCAAAAGAATCTTGTATAATTTTCTCTCCAAATTCGTCTAATATTTCTTTATTTGATTTCATTTTATCCTTAATATTAAAAACCGAGAGTGTAATACCCTCAGTTTTGAATTATAAAAATAATTTTACTTAAATTATTTATCTTTTGTTACATATTTACTAAACCTTTCTATCCAACCATTTTCAATTATAGGTTCAGCTTTAAGCATATCACTTATCTCAACAAGATTAACAATTTTTCCGTTTTCTTCAAAAATAACTTTAAATTCTTCATTTTCTTCAAAAACAGTTAAAATATCAAATAAAAAACCTTTCAAAATCTCAGAAGTATACTTTTCTATTTCTAATTTTTGAATAGGTAACATGTTTTTAAATAAGTTGCTATACTCTTCTGTTAAAGATAAATCTGAAACATTATTTTTGATAAAACGATATTGGTTATCAAATGCATTTTTAATTATTAATTCTCCTATTAAATCTAATATTTCTTTATTTGACTTCATTTTATCCTTAATATTAAAAAACCGAGAGGGACACTCTCGGTTCTAAATTATAAATATAACTTTTTACTTAAATTATCTCATTATCTTTTACATATTTACTAAATTTAGCAATCCAACCATATTCAGAAACAGGTTCAGCGCTTAACATCTCACTTACTTCAACTAAGTTTACTTGTTTTTCGCTTTCTTGATAAACTAGTTTAAAATTTTCATTCTCTTCAAAAACTTTTAACATATCAAAAATAACATTAGTTATATTTTTAACAGAGTATTCTCGCAATAAATCTTTATCACTTTGACTAAGTTTATTAAAAAAATCATGATATTTTTTATTTAATGGGTTGGGTGTACCCTCATAAATAATTTTATTTAATCCTTGATATGATTGATCAAAAACCTCTGAAACAATTATTTTACCATAGGATTCTAATGCTTCTTCGTTTGTTTTCATTGTTTATAATCTTTAAAGGTTAACACCGTTCCAAGGTATATTTTTTATTTCAAATACACCTTGGTTTTTTAAATCTTCTATTGCTTTTAAAACCCATCCTTTTGCCACATCTTCTGGTATACCTGCATTTTTCATAGCTTGTATTTCAATAGTAGCCATATCTTCCAAAGTCATTTTAATATTAGGATTTGCATTTTTCCAAGCTGTATATAAACTTCTTTGCTTACCTGTTATTGTTGAATGAGCAACTCCAAAACTATTCAATGAATTAGCTGATACACTAAAAGCTTCTTTATAATTATAGTTGGTTGCTGCTTCAAAAGCTTTTTTAGCCATAGGATGATGCCCTCTTACTGTTTTATATGCTCCAGTTCCTTCTGTAATTATTCTAACCCCGCTTTGTATTGCGTTTATAGCTCTATTGGCACTTTGAGTAAAATCTACAAGTTTTCTAACCTCATCAGCATTTTTAGCTATAGGTATTACAACATTATCAACTACTTTTACAGCAACTCTAGTTCCTGTTGCTACTTGTCCTCCTATTGGTATTAAGGCAATTGCACTAATTGTAGCATTTGCATAGTCTCCTCTTATAAGATAGATTGCACCATTTATTACATCTGCTATTTCACCAATAATAGGAACCATACCTATTATATCTAAACCTGTTTGAAAAACGCTAATCCATGCTTCTTTGGTAAGTTTATAGCTAGACCAATCAGGGTGTAATGCTTTTAAGCGGTTTTTCTCATACCTAACAAAAGTTGCAATTCTTAATCCTGCTGTACCTAAATGAAGAGAAGACAAACCATTACAACAATCTGCTAGAATAGCTTTTTCTGCTTCTTTAAGTAAATTTTGATTAAATGTAGAATTATTATTTGTTAGACTTTTCTCAAATTCTAATGCTATTTCAGGATGTTTAAATAAAAAACCTTCTGTACGAGTATCTAAACCTAAATTGGAGTCTAAATTTTGTATTAAATTATTAAGATAATTCTGAGTTCTAATATGATTATTCCATAATAAAACGCCACTCCCTTGATTATAATTTATCCTTATAAAATTATCTGAATCTGTAGTGAATTGAAATGCAGCACCAAGCCATTCTTCTTGGATATAAAGAGGTACAGCAATACCATTCTTAGTAAAGAAATTACGAATAAGCTCTCCTTCAAAAGCATTAAAATTATTTTCAGTAAATAATTTCGCAAATACATTACCTAAACCGCTAAAACCAGAATTCACTGCACTACTACTTAGTTTTGTGCGTAATGCTAAGTCTTTGTTAGCACTACTTTGAACAGCAGGGGTTGTGTATGATTGATAAAATGAATTGCTTAATATATAATCATTTCCATCAATTAAGTTATTTAATAAATTATTGATTTGATTAATTGATGTTTGATTATATTCATAATCTTTAAAATATCTTATTACTTCGCTTTTTAATCCTGGTCTGTTCTCTAAAAAATTCTTATTTCGTGTACTCATAGCAGAAATAGCTCCTTCTCCTAGAGTTTCATCTAAAGAAACACTATTTATACCTTGGGTAAGGTTTTGATTCTTAAGTCTTATCCATTCATAATGAGCGCTTAAAAAACCTACTTTTTTACGTAAATAATCTAAATACGCAGGGTCGTAAAGAGATATATTACCACTAGCATTTGCAGCATAATCTCTAATAAAATCAATTGTACCAAAATATTTGATTTTGATGGTTTCATTATCTAATGATGCTACATAGCTTATTTGCGCAGTCATATTATTAGCATAAGTCTGCATCAAATCTATTTCAGCTAAAGCACTATTAGGAGAATACATATAAGCTACTTGTTTATTTCCTATAGCTGTTAATAAATCATGTTGAAAAAATCTTCCTGCCCATATTTCAGATTGAATTGCTTGAATTTCAGGAATAGCAAATTTTGCTTTATCTAATAGAACTTCATTGTTTTGATAGCTGCTTACCGCTTGGTTAATAACCGCATCGATACTAGCCGTAGACCTATAATTTTTTATTGGAGTATTATTATACTTTAAATGACCATAATTAGTATTAAGCCTACCAGATGCTATTTCTGCCCTTCGGTATTGCAGCAGTTTTAAACCTTTTAAAGCTCTATTCCTTACTTTTGTTTTTTCAGAAATTCTACTATGAGTATTACTTAATGCAGAATGGACATTTCTTTTCGCAAAATTATTTTCAATAGTACGCCCTACATCTCTTAAACCATCATTCAAATGGTTATATTGTTTATTAAACCGATTTTCTAATGCGGTTTTAATAATACCATGCTGTCTAGCTGCCCATTGATTTGCTCGACTTCTGTTTACAGCTTCTATGATACCATGAGAGGTGATAACAGAGTTAAAATTAAAATCAATTACAATATCAGATTCTGAATCTTTATCTCCATCTCGTCTTGGAAAATCACCAGTTGTTCCACCACCAGTACCACCACCGAAATCTCCGATGTCGATAATTTGATCTTGCGCATTTATATTGGTTGTTATACCTATAAAAACAATAATTAGGTATGATATAATTTTTTTCATCTTTCTCTTTTTATTTTTTTACAATTATTCTAGTCTTTCTTTCTCCATCTAATAGGATTGTAACTAAATACATTCCTTGTTTAAACTGATTCCCATTAACGGTATAATGATAGTTTCCTAATTCTTGAATACCATTAGGTTTAATAGTTAGCCCATTATTACCATTCAAATCTGTAATTGTAACAGTAGTATTTGCTTTTTTATCAAGCGAATAAGAGACAATCAAATCGTTTACAAAAGGATTCGGATAAAACTTTATAAAGTGAGCTTCTTGATTGGCTAGTGCTTTTAGAATCTCATCAGATAATTCATCCTCTGTACTTGAAGTAGTATTTATTTTTTGTAATACCATTCGTATTGGTTGCCCAGTTTCTTTCCAATCTGGAATATTGCTTTCTATAGTTGCAATTAAAAAAGTTCTTGCACCAATAGTTTTTTGTTTAAAATCTACCGAGTTTATTTTGTGAGAAATGGTATTAGGTATTCCATCTCTAAAAGAAGTATGTGGCAAAACAAAGTTTAGATCATCATAATACAAAGTATTTTCTATTTGAGTAAACTGATTTTCCTTTTTTTGATTGTCAACATTCCAAGCTACAGAAAACTCATCTTTATCTGTATTGTAATTGATTTTTAACTGAATAGGTGTTTTTTGTTCAACATTTTTACCTGACCAATCAAAAAGTAATAGTTGTCCCTTCCAAAGACCATTTAAACTAGTGTTTGTCCCTAAGAAAGTGTTAGTTTCTATTGTTTGAATTTCATTTTCTTGATCTAAAGTCGAAGACACATCTAAAGGAAGGCTTTCTGTTAGAATATTGTCTTCTACTGTTGTGTCTAAGGAAAAATTTGTTTTTAATAACTCATTAGCTTTTAGAATGTCTTTTTCTACTCCATATCCGTAATAGTAACAAACCCCTAACCAATATTTAGCCATTTCAGATTTACTCTTATCAAACCATTTCACAGCTTCTTTATAGTCCTGCTCTATGTTTTCTAGACCTTTAAAATATAGATAGCCTAAACTATACATAGCTTTATTGTCACCTAATGCACTTGCTTTTTCAAACCATTCTTGTGCTTTAGTAAGACTTAAATTACACCCTACACCATATTTATATAAGATTCCTAAGTCGGTCATGGCAACAGGGTTATTTTTCTCTGCGGCTTTTTTAATCAATTGGAAACCTTCTTTGTGCTTTACTGCGTTTTTTTGCCTTACATAAACCCTACCTAATAATAGTTGAGATAGGGTATTTTCTTGCTTAGCACAAGGCTTTAGAAGTTGAATACTTTCCTCTACTTGTTTTTTAGAGATTTCTTTTCTTTTTAAGATATGTAATGCTTTGTCAAGATTTGCATTACAATCTACAATTGCTTGCTGAGCATAAAGGGTACTACCCGTTAAACTCAAAGCAATACAAGCGATTTTAATTGCTTTCATTTATAATTAAATTTAATGTTACAGGTTAATAAAAGAAAGGACATAGCAATACAGGCTTATGTAGTTGACTACTAAGCATTATTGTTATAAAAGTGTTTGAAAAAAGTCTGGGGATTGGGAGATTTTCAGAACAATTTTTTATCTTTTCTTTTCAAGTACGAAAGTACTAAATTTAGTTGTGTTTTCATAAAATATATACATTTTAAAACAACACAAATACATATTATTTTTCTTGATTAAATTCTATTTTCATATATTTATAATTCGTTTAAAAGAACCAACCCAAGAAAAGTACTCTC
>NZ_CAZEFZ010000072.1:0-43809 GCF_964511145.1 Tenacibaculum amylolyticum | reverse complement strand
ATGCCTTCCCCTTCCAAAAGGCATTAAAGAAAAATGATAATGGTATATAATCAAATCACTTGCTCAACTACAAAAGAGGATTGTCTTTATATTCCAAATCAAATGAAACCCTACTTTTTATTTTTAATGGAGTACTTTTTGAAACTCCAAATAGATCGTATTAATTTTTAAAATCAACCCAAGTAATATTTCATACTTGAGTTGATAAGCCACCCTATGAAAAAGACGACATCTTAGGGAATTAAATAAGGTTCCTCCGAAAAAACCTACATATGTTCCCACCCCTCTACGGAAAATAGCCCCCCGTTGAGCTATAGGATATTATAGCATTAATTTATTGTTTACTCAACTAATTATAAAATAGCTGACTTATATCTCTTTAACTTTAGCTTAATCAACTTATTCTGATAATTAAATGACTTTAACAAAATACATTTAATTCCAATAGACTTAATTTGTCTATATTTGGATTAGAATCACAATGCAATTATACGAAATATTTCGTGTTAAAAAAATAAAAACACGAAATATTTCTATATTTTATCACTTTATGGTAATTACTAGTAAAACAATTAAAGATTTTAGGAAAGAGAATAATATAACTCAACAAGCTTTAGCTGAGTTAATAGGTGTGACATGGAGGACTATTCAAAACTATGAGTCTGGTGGGAAAATTCCTAAATCAAAAAATGTTTTGTTTAGTAATGTATTTGAAGAGTTTAGTAAAAAAATAGAATCTTCAACAAATGAAGAGTCTTTAGAACTAACAAAAGAGGAATCTAAGATGATTAAAAATATAGTATTGTATAAAACTAAAGCACTGTTAGAGCATGAAACTTTTAAAATGTGGTATTCACTTCAAAAAGATAAATTAGAATTAGATATTCTTACAGAATTAGAGAAAAAAGGAAAACTTAAGAAATAAGATAATTATATTAAATCATATTTCAACTTTATATGCAATAACTTATCTTCTATTAACCGTTTTTCTGAAATAAATAATTTTGTTCTAATAATATCTTCAGTTATTTTAAGTAATTTATTTTTAAAATCTATAACAATAGTACTATCTTCTCCCAAAAAAACTTCTAAATCTTTTAATATTTCGAATTGTTTTTTTTCAAATTCATCGTTATTCAATTTTCCTTCTTTGAAGTCTTTAATTATAACTAACATCTTTTCATGAATTAACTCTGCTGATAACATAATTAAATTGATTTTCTATTTAGATCAAACAGTTCATTTCCTGTAATGACTAGTTTTTCTAAATCTTTTTGAACTTTATTCTTTTTTAATACTATTTTTTTGATAAAATAAATTATAATATAAGTGATTATTGTAGCTAAAATAGCAGAAACTATATAAGTAAGGTTATATGACCATTGCGGTAAATCAGATACTGGTATTATAGAATGAAATACCCAGAAAAATGATATACCAATAAAACCAAAACCTCCAATCATTAAAATTATTCTTATTTCGCCGATTAGCTTAGGGAAAATAACAATAAATATAAATAATAAAGATATGATTAGCGCATATATTGATCTTCCGAACTCATGTAAAAAGAGTCTTAAAGACTCATAACCCCTATATGAAAATTTTTTCTTTAATTCTTTTCTAGTTTTATGAAAACCTTTAAGACTCAATGCCTTTTGTTTTGTTATATTAAATAGTTTATCACTTAAATCTAATTGACCTATATTTTTTAGTTCCTCGGCAAGTAAATTATATTTCTTATCTGCACCTTTTACTATTTTACTGTAATTCTTATAATGAGTTTTATAAGGAGTCCACTCTTTTAGCTTAGTAAATTCATTATGTAAAAAAGTGCTAAAGAAAGTTAAAATAACAAAGAGACCTATAATGATTCCTTTAATCTTGACCTTCCATTGGGTCTTCGTCATCTTCAAGTTCTCCTTTGTCAATAAGTTGTGTTTCAAATTCACTTTCAAACCTATTTAATTCTTCAATTTTTTTAGACTCATCAATACAACTAGATAAAAAAATACTAAATAGTAGAACTAAAATTAGTGCTATTTTCTTCATAATTACTCTATTTTAAAAATTAATACTAGAGTAAATATAGTTGTATTTATAAATGTATAATTACTGATTTAGTGTTCATATATTTCGGGGGTATATGAGCCACTAAATTAATACTTTTTTTAGAAATATAAGATTGAAAACATATTTTGCGTTTTCTATTGCGTTACGCAAGGAAGCCTTATTACTTATATTTATTGTTGTGTGGCATTATTAATTACTGTTCTATTAAGATACATTTCTTCTTTAACAAATTTTGAAGCTTTTTCTTCAAATTCTTTTTGAGAGATCTCAAAAGCAAAAACTGACCATTTTAGTCTATTCCATTTGAATCCAGCACGAAACCAATCATCAAAAAAACCTGAATATTTTTCATTATAGCAGTAAACATATTTAGGAGAACTTTTCTTATAAAAATAGTCTTGAAGTTTACGATACTTTAACTCATCTTCCGTCAATTTATAGTGTCGAGCAAATTCTTCGTCATAGTTACACCTTTGAAGATTATAAAAATCTATTTTATCATTCAGTTTATCAAAAACTTTTTCATTTTCATAGAACTTATTAAAATCAATATTTTCCAATATAAAGTTCTTATCTAAATATTTTAATTTTGTTTCTTCTGATGCAATTTTATCATATTCATGTTTATGAACTTCATTTTCCCATTCAAGTATTTCGTTAAGAACAGGTTTCCCTTCGTATCTATCAGCTAAATTGGAATATTTTTCATAAACCCAATCTATTTTCTTCAACATCTGACCTAATTCTTTTTCTCTTTCTTTAGAGAAGTAATTATGTAACTCTTGAAATTCATTAAACAATGAATGTTTCAAGACCGAGTTGTCTTTTTCAGATAAATCAAATATCACAAAGGATTGAACTTTTTGTACAGATTTATAGTCTATAAACTTTTTGACTTCATTTAATATCTCGTTGTTCATTTTAATATGATTTTATTTTTAAAAAATTGGAGTTTATATCCAAAGTTCTTAGTTAGTAATACATTCTTCAAAGACCATAATGCCACATAAAGTTTGACAAAAGAGTAGTAAGAGGTAAAAACAGATTTACTTTTCGATTTAGCACTTAGTCAATTTACAATTCTATTGTTATTTTTCTTTTAACTGTTAAATTATAAATTTGATGGACTTTGTTAATATCTGCTAACTTTGGGTTTGACACTTAACCTTTATTATTTTTATATAATGTTACCCAATCGCTTTTTCAGGTACAATTCTTTCATCCGCTTCTTTCAAATATCCTAAGTCAAAATTAGTAAAGTCATAATCATCAAGATGCATTGAAAAGTGAAACTTCTTTGTTTTTTCAGAACTATTATCATCTCTCACTTTTTTTAATACTGTTTCTATTGTCAAGTTAGAATTATTTTGTAGGACTTGAATTAATTTATCCCAAGTATAAATATCCATAACAAATAAATTTGAGTATGGAATAATTGAATGCTCATTATTTTTCCATTTTTTTAAAGTTTCCTCTTCTAAAAACTGATTCCAAATATCTTGAGTAGTTCCCAGAAATAATTTTTTATATGTGATAATTATTCCAAAATATTCTGGTTGTTTTTTTAAATTATTAGCAACATTAACCATTTGTTTTATATATGCTTTAACTAAGTTTTTTCTAAATTCATTTCCAAGAATTTTGTCTGTAGGATTTGCACTTACATATGGTTTTGATTCTATGGCTTTAACCTCTATTAAAACTTTGTCTGAAATAATAAAGTCAACTAAATTTTCTTTTAATCCAACTTGTTTTTTAAGCTCATTTTCGGTCACGTAATTTTGCTTTGACTCATCAAGACCTAATTGTACATATTTCTCTAATCTTAATCCAAACTCAGTCGTGAAATTTTCATCTTTTTGCTTTAAAAACTCATAGAGAAAATAATTAAAATTATGGTGAAGAATATCTTTATGTGGAATCAATAACTTTTTATTGTGCAAGAAATAAGGTTTTCTAGTAAAGAATGATGGTTCAAATGTTTGAAGATTATAATTCTTTAATACTCTATTATCTTCATTTAATATTTCGTGAATATTGTCTTTAGATACAGTTAATAAATCTAAATATGATTTTAATTCATTTTCAGAATAGAGAGTTGTTAATAGTTTTTTTATATTATCATTAATGTATCCATAATATGGGATTTTTGTTAATTCGTCTTGATGAGAATAAAGCCAAATTATATATGAAATATTTAGAAATGTTGATATTGATAGGTTTGTTAAACTTTCAAACGATTTTTTAATACAATATTTTGATTTTAAATCATTAAACAAAATTAATTGTCTAGAAAAAGTATCCCACCAAGTAATTTCTTGATATAGGAATTGTTGATGAGCAAGTATAGTAAATGTCTTAGTAATACTCTGTCCTTTTTTTATACGAAAAGTATTATGTGACCTCTCTAACTCGTCTAACTGATTTAATAGTTTTACAATGTCTGTTCTGTTTGCTATTTTAGCTTTATATTTTTTATCTGAAAACTCTAAATTCCATTTTAATAATATCAATGGATGCCAAAATCTATGTTTTCTTTTACTTTTTTCAAATTCTTTTAAAAGAATCAGAAGTTCATTAGTAACAGAATCAAGTGTAAAAGTTCTTAATTTATTTCTTATTGGTTTGAAATCCATAGTTGGTTTTTAGCTTGTGGTTAACGTCTCGTATAATAAACTAAGGACAGTAGATAAGCGATAAGTTTCATTTGATACTAAATCAAATACAATATTTTGCTTTTGTCTTTTTGTTCAAAATGTCAAATCTTATATTTAGCGACCTTATAGTTTTAAATTAGCCCTAAACCGTCCTATATTTTTTATACATTATTAGGTTTCCGTTATTTTTTTGTTTTAAATAAGGTTATCAGTTTCTTAATCAAACTTCTATTTTCATATTCAAGAAGCTCATTTTTAATAGTGTTGATTTGTTCTTCTTTTTCTATGATGATTTGGTTTGAATTATTTAACTCTAATTTTAAATTCTGATTATTTCTTATTAAGTTATTTACCATTTCTTTTTTATTAATTAACTCTTGTTCAATCTCTCTCTTATTTTTTTTTAGGTTATAAACTTGATTTCCTAAGGCTCTATTTGAGAGTGTTCTATATTCAAGTGAGGTTTCTATTTTATTCGAAAGTGTTATTTCAAGTTCTTTTTTATAATTTTCAAGCTCTTTTTCATCAACATCCTTCCCCTCAAATTTAAATTTCAAATCTTTGGTGGCATCAATTTCCATTAGTGGGATACCCAAGAATTGAAAGTGTTTTCTTTTTGTATCATCGGGACTATGGGTTACATTTACTTCAATTGCGATTTGACCTCCCCAATATTTTACTAATTTTTTTGAATTGGAAAAACGAATCAATAAATCAGGAATATACTCAACTACTTTTTTCTTTTCTGTACAATAAATCTTAATCCTTTCTTTTTCGTGTATTATACTGTCAGGTATAATAGTCAAATCATAATTATTAACTCTTAAATTCAAAATTTTAAGTTCAGATATTACTTCGGTTATATATTCATGAGTAGTTGTCATTCTGTTTTGACTAATATTTTTTGGTCCTGAACCACTAAAACAGAACTTAGATGAATTTGAGCGAATGTGAACATTATGTCTTATTCCTTGAATAGGTTTTGATTTTAATTCAAGATGCTCCCATTTTGTAGGTTCTTGAGAGCAAAGTTTCTTATATCTATAACAAGAAATAGTTTTCCAGTTTCCATCTAGTAAATATTGGGCTAAATACTTTGAATTCATTCTTATTTATGAGATGTGTTTTAATCATATCTAACTGTAAATATATGAATCGGAGAAAGTCTAATATATAAATATAGGCATTATATACCCTTCTTTTAATTTATCATGGTTATCCAATTATAACAAAACAGATAAACAATTGAAATGTAATTATTTTTATAAACGAATGTTATTCCATTAATGTTAATATAAAAATATAAATAGTCATGTCAAAAACAAATTCAAAATTATGAGTTATTATTTACAAAAATTAGATATTAAATATTTTGATTAATTAGAATTTTATCGGAGAAGTCATTTAGACTATTAAACTCAAGATTTCAAAAATTTAAAGTTGTAATATTCCTCGTAGGAAATTAACCTTACATCTAGAGGTTAAACTATATATTTTTAGATTTTTTATCTTTGTGTAAAAGTTTTTTCTAAAATTTTAGAAAAAAACTACACTTTTACCCGAATTCTTACCCCTTAAAACTTAAAATACTAAAAAACAGGCTTATAAATAATTAAAAAATCACCCGTTTTGGGTGAATAGCAAGTGTGTTTTTGAATGTAGTTTTGCGACAAAGAAATATCATTATGCAAGCTAACATTAAATATTTGATTGTAGGTTTGTTTATATGCATGTGTAATGAAAACCTAGATTAAGGAAATTTTAATTTTATTAACGAAAAGAAGAAGTGAATTAAAGAGGTCGTCTAATTTTAGACGATTTTTTTATAAAAAAACATATAAGCTTTTGCTAGTTTAACTGCTCAATAACTTTGTCTAGAAGTAATGATTTATCTACAAGTAATAAACTAAATACTCCAATTAATAATAGAAATTTTAAAATATTATGGAGAAGCTGATATTGTTGCCTATTTACAGCTTTCCAAGCATATATTGCAATAAATAAAAGTGTAATACTTGTTAAGTAAAAATAATACTTCATATAAGCTATAGCAGGATAGCGAAACAAAAAGCCAATAGGAATTAAGGTTAAGAGTATTAAAAGTATAATTAATTGCTTTGTTTTTCTTTCGCCGTAAACAATAGGAAACGTGTTATAATTGTTAGCAATGGCACCTTGGATATTTTCTAAATCTTTAATAAGTTCTCTAACCATAAGAATTAGAAATAAGAAAATAGCATGGATAAAAATAACTGTAGAAAAGTTCTTGAAATGAACAAAGATGACAAAGAAAGGTAGGATGGTTAAAATAGTTGCAGTAATTAAACCAACTAAAGGAAATCGTTTTAGTTTATGAGAATAAAACCAAATTCCAAAAATATATAAAGCAAAGAATAATGCAGCTCTCCAAGAAACCAACCAACCAAATGCAAAACCAATAAAATTGAGTAAAAAATATAAAGAAAGTTTGGTTTCTTGTTTGATTTGTGCATCTAAACCAGACTTTATGGGTCTGTTTATTCGATCAGCTTTTACATCGTAAAAGTTATTAATAATGTATCCAGAAGCAACTACACAAACTGTTGCTAATACTAGATATAATAAATGCCAGTCTAATAAAACATGTGTGAGGGATTTTTTTTCTGAGAAAATAAAAATAGCAGCTAAATACTGAGCTGCTATTAATACTAATATGTTATAACCTCTTACAACAGATAATAAGCTAAGAAGCTTAACAAATAATTTGTTATTGTTAGAGATTGAAAAGTTCATAGATTAAAATCTATAGACAATTTCTAATTTATAGTTTTCTAAACTTTTTTGAGCTTTTTCGTAATCTTCAGTAAAACCTAAAATGTATCCGCCGCCACCAGAACCGCATAATTTTAGATAATAATCGTTTGTTTGAATTCCTTTTTCCCAAACTTTATGAAAAGCATTAGGAATCATAGGTTTAAAGTTAGCTAAAACTACTTTAGATAAGTTCTTAACATTTCCAAATAACGACTTTACATTTCCTTTCAAGAAATCATCAATACAAGCATCTGTATAAGTTACAAACTCTTCATGTAACATTTTACGGAAGCCTTCATTTTTCATTTTGTTCATGAAAATGTTTACCATTGGTTCTGTTTCACCAACTTGTTCTGAATCTAGTAAGAAAACAGCTCCTTTACCTTCTTTTTGAGAAGGGATTCCTGTAGCTTCAATGTTTTCTTTAGAATTAATTAAAATAGGTAAACTTAAATAAGAATTTAAAGGATCTAAACCAGAACTTTTTCCATGGAAAAAAGATTCCATTAAAGAAAAAACAGCCTTTAACTTGATGAGTTTATCTCTAGTCAAGTTTTCTAAGACAGTTATTTTATCAGTAGCGTACTTGTCGTAAATAGAAGCTACTAAAGCTCCAGAACTACCAATTCCATATCCTTGAGGAATAGAAGAATCAAAATACATTCCATTAGCAATGTCGTTTTTAAACGCTTCTAAGTCAAATATAACTAAATCAGAATCTAATGTTTTTAAGTACTCGTAAAAATTCAATAAATTCTCATTTGACTTTTTTGCCTCACCAGTCAAATGTTGTGCTGTCTTTAAAGCTCCTTTATAAGAGTTAAAAGGGATTGCTAAACCTTTAGAATCTTTAATAATTCCATATTCACCAAAGAGTAAGATTTTAGCGTAAAATAAAGGTCCTTTCATCTAGTTCTTAATTTTAACTACAAAGATACGTAATTATTTGTTTAATAAACATTTTTGTAGAAAGTCTTCCAAACCCCAACTTTCTCATTATCCTTATATCTTCCTTTGGTTTTAATTTTTCCGTTTTTATAAAAGGTTTTCCAGTTTCCTTGCCTCTTACCGTCTTTGTATCTTCCTTGTTCTTTTAATTCACCACTATCATAAAAAACTTTTCGAACTCCATTTAATTTCCCATTTAGATAGTTTGCTTTATGAGATGGTTTTCCGTTTTCATGATAATAGGTGACCAATCCGTCAAAAACTTCTTTATTAGGAGTTTTAACAGTGCTGTAGCCTTCCATTTGAACTTGACCATTTTTATAATAGTCAACAATCCAAAAGCCTTCTTTCATCTTCTTAGGGTCAGGCCTATAGTAAAAGCTATTGTCTTTAGTAGTTTCTTGCCAGTTCTTATCAAACCATATTGTTTTTTGAGCACTGACAGATACTGTAAAAAATGAAATTAGAAAAAATGCAAAAAATAATTGTTTCATGGTTAAGGGATTATAAGTTACTAAGGTCTTTTGCGCCGGGACCTGAACTATCGCTAATATACTGATTTTTTTGGCAAAAAGCTAATAGTCTGTCTTTTATGAACTTGTTAATCGCCTCTTTTTCTTGTTCTGGAAATAAAAGGTGTACGTTAGCACCAGCATCTAGAGTAAAACATACATTACTGTTTGTTGCAGCTCTATACTTCCAAATTTCATTAATTATTTCTAATGTGTTAGGTTTCATAAGAATGAAATAAGGGTTACTAGTAAGCATCATTGCATGCAATGTTAAAGCTTCACTTTCCACTAAGTTTATAAAGCCTTTAATATCTCCTTCTTGTAGAATTTTAGATAGCTTACTTAAATTATCATTCGCTTGTGAAAAACGGTTTTCTGCATAGGGATGATTATACATTAAATTATGTCCAACAGTACTAGATACTTGTTTTTCTCCTTTGTCTACTAATAAAATATTGTCTTGATAATTTTGGAATATATCATGCACTTTGTATGGGAACTGTACTCCGTATAAATCCGAACTTCCAGGTATTTCAGGGTGTTTTCCCCAAACAACCATAGGTCCTTCAATACTTCTACTGGCACTTCCTGAACCCAATCTGGCTAAAAATGATGCTTTTTTGTTAAAGAAATCATCGGTAATATTAGGTTGCAATGCTTTTTCTAAACTCATTAGGCACATGGCAATAGCGCTCATACCACTTGCAGAAGAAGCAATACCGCTACTGTGAGGAAAAGAGTTTTCTGAATGAATTTCCATAGTGTATTCAAAAATGTATGGACAATACTCTTTTATTCGATCAAAAAACTTCGCAATTTTAGGTTTAAAATCGTCTTTCTTTTTACCTTCAAAATACAATTCAAACTGTGGAACACTTACAGTTTCAATTTTAGTAAATTGAACTTTGGTAGTTGTATGGCAATTGTTTAGTGTAAAACTTATGGAAGCATTTTTAGGAATTTGAGGTTCGCTTTTTCCCCAATATTTAACTAATGCAATATTACTAGGAGTTTGCCATGAAAACACAGCTGTATCTATTTGTTCAGTGCTTTTTTTAAAAATAAAATCTTCGGTATTCAAAATTTTTAAATTTTGTGTAAAGATATGGTATCACTCACATTTCAGCTAATTTTTGAAGCACACTTTCTTTAAAGCTTCTACTAATAGGGAGTGCCTTGTTAGAAATTTCTATAAACTCATTCGTATAGGATTCTATTTTTGTAATAGAAATGATATAAGATCTGTGTATTCTTAGAAAATTATATTGAGGGAGTTTTTGTGCGATATTACTAATGGTTTCTCTTGTAACAATTGTTTTGTCGTTTAAAAAGATTTTTACGTAATCTCCAATACTCTCTATATATAGAATTTGATGAAAATCTACTTTTACCATTTTTCTCTCCGAACGAACAAATAAGAAGTTAGGAGTAGTGTTTTTAGTATGAATAGTTTCCTTTTTGGGTATTTTTTGAATGGCTTGTAAAAAACGGTCAAAAGCAATCGGTTTTAAAAGGTAATCAACTACATTTAAATTAAATCCGTCTATAGCATAATCTCTGTAGGCAGTTGTGAAAATAACATTTGCTGAATTATTAATAATGCGAGCTAAGCTTAAACCGTTTACTTCTGGCATATTGATGTCTAAAAAATAAATATCAATAGTATGTTGTTTAGAAAAGTCAATAACTTCAAAAGCATTCTGAAAGCTACCTATCAATTGTAAATTTGTTGTTTTTTCTATAAACGTTTCTAGTATTTCTCTAGCTATAGGTTCATCGTCTACAACAACACAAGTGTATGTTTTATTCATTTTTCAAAGGAATTTTTAAATCGATACTGAATGTGTTTTTCTCTTCTAAAATTTGTAATTCAAAATTATTGTCAAATAGTTTTCTCAAACGTTCTTTAATATTTGTTAAACCAATTCCAGAAGTAGTTTCTTTGGTGTTAAAAGCAGTGTTCTTGCAGGAAAAATGAAGAAACTGTTCTTTTGTTTTTATAGATAGTTGTATCGTTAATTGTTTATTGATCGGAATTCCGTGTTTAAATGCATTTTCTACAAAAGGTAATAAGAGCATAGGTGGAATTAATGTTTTAGGAACTAAATTTTCTTTTGAGAAACTTATCTGTAATCCTTCTTGAAAACGTATTTTTTCTAAAGAAATATAATCTTCTATATGTTGAATTTCATCTTCTAAAAGCACAAAAGGTTTGTTGATTTGGTATAAAATATAATCTAAAAGACTAGAAAGTTTTAAAATGACTTCAGGAGTTTTTTCAGATTTTTTTAATGCAAAACCATAAATAGTATTTAGTGTGTTGAACAGGAAATGTGGATGAATTTGCATTTTTAAATACTTCAACTCTTGTTCTTTTAGTTGTAGTTGCGTTTCTAAAAAACGATTTTTTAAATCTTCACTTTTTAAGTTCGATTGATAATTGTGAATAATCAATCCAAGAATTACAATAATAAGTACAATAAAATATACTCCAAAAACAATATAAGGAACAGTTTTAGTAAGTGGAGCAGCATTGCCATCTGTAAATTCATAGGAAAAAACCATTCCGTATAGAATAGATAAGACAATAAAAAAGAAAGAAATAATAAATGTATAAGCTGCGTATAGTATGAAAAAGAAATATTTTTTCTTGAAAAGATATCTAGGAAGTAAAAAGTACAAAAAGAAATATCCAACTCCCATAGTGATGGGAATTAAAAACTTAGCAAAGTGGTTTATATAGGCTATATTGCTAGTGCCATAACCTATATAATAGGTGTAAAAAAGATACACTCCAAACCAAAAAAGAATATGGGCGCATATAGTTAAAGGCCAACCACTAATTTTTTTGTACGTAATCATTGTTGCAATATCAGCTTTTTATAATAAAAAGATTTTCTTCTTGCGATGAAATTCAAAAATAACAAGGGTTTCAACAGGTTTACCAAAAGTCTTAAAAATCATGTTGTATTTAATGCTAGATTTGTTATTGGTCGAAATCAGAAAAAAAGAAAAGAAGCTATCGATAGTTTTGGAGCATATTAACTTTAAAAATTATAACTATGAACTTTTTAATTATAGGAGAAATTTCGAAAAGAATGTATGAAGGGGGTCCGGTTTTTATGTATCCAATCTTAATTTTATTTTTCGTTTGCCTCGGTCTAGGTATTTGGGCCTTTTTAAAAGGAGATGAAGATGGTAAAAAGAAAGAGCTGTTAAGTCATGTAAGTTTGTTTACAATGGTATGGGGTTTTTTCGGAATGATGATAGGTTTAATAGAGGCGTTTGATGCTATATCAGCCGCAATAAGTATTAGTTCAGCAGTAATAGCTGGCGGTTTAAAAATTGGTTTACTAGCACCATTATTTGGAATGTTTGTTTTCTTAATAGCAAGATTACTATTAATAGTCTTACTTATTAAGGATAAACCTTTAAGAGAATAAAATAAGAATCCTTAAACTATTAAGGATTTATCTAGATATACTTTTATCATATTTTGCAAGAGGATTGTATCATCAATATACTGTAGAGAAGTATGTTGATGCGTTCCTCTTGTGTTTTAATAACTCTCACTTTTAAACTTTAATAAATACTTTTATGAGAATGCCTTTATTTGATTTCCTGTTTAATGGAGATCTAAAATTTGTTGTTATACTTTACACCTTTTTAATAGTAGCAATCGTCTTTTTTGTGAAAAAAATAAAAACGAAGGAAAATCAAGAATACTATAATTTGAAACTGAAAAAACTAGTGAATTGGAGCTTGTTAATAGCTTTATTTTCTTTATTGTTAGGCTTGTTACATAGCTTTTATTTTATATCGAAAGCGAAAGGAATTGCGACAAGCTTATTGTTTAGTGGTTTGTCGAATATGTTAATTACACCAACTTTAGGAGTGGTGATAGCAATAATTATTAAGCTTCTAAGTACATCGTTACCTTTAAAAAGAGCATAATGAAAAAGTTATTGTTTATAATTGTTGCACTATGTTCTATAGACTTAGTGGCGCAAAAGAAAGGAGATGAGTATCGAAGAGAAGGAGAATTAGACAAAGCGATAGATGCGTATAAGAAAGAATTCAGAAGTAGTCCTGAAAATTCTAATAATACATACAATCTTGCTTGTGCATATGCATTACAATATCAAAAAGATAGCGCCTTTCATTATTTAGAGTTAGCGCTAAAAAACGATACAACATTATGGGCTTTGGCAGATAATGATTTGCTGTCGCTTTCTGAAGATAAGAGATGGAGTTTAATAGAAAATAGACAGCTAAAAAAATATCAGGAGCAGAAAGGGAAATTACCAAAAGTAACATATGCAAAAGAGCTACTTCGATTAATTATGAAAGACCAAGCGTTAGACTATCAGTTAGATATGGCTAAATTGTATTTCATGAAAAAAGCTAAAGTACCTCACTGGTATTATCCAATTGCTAAAATGAAAGAAGAGATTTCTAAAGGAAATTTTATAAAAATGGAAAAGCTACTTGAGGAAAATGGCTGGCCGACCTATTCAACTGTTGGGAAAATTGCAGCAGATGCGCCACTATTAGTAATTAACCATCATAAAGAAGATGAAATTAGAAAGAAATATTTAACAAGAATTAAACAAGCTTGTGAAAATAAAGAAGGAAGTTGTTTAGAGTATGCAAAAATTCATGATAGAATTTTGGTGAATGATGGCAAAAAGCAATTATACGGAATGCAGTTTCGGTATAATGAGAATAGAAATTTAGAGCCATTTCCAATAGCATCTCCAGAATATGTAGATAAACGTAGAAAAACGATAGGCTTAGAACCGTTAAAACAGTATTTGAAAAGAAAAATAAATTACAATTGGAAAGTTGAACAAAAAAACAAATAGTTTTGAAGGGTTTATCTATTTATAATACCTATTTCTAAATGTGTAGAAATAGGTATTTTTGTATTCTAATATTTTACATTTTGAATAGAAAAATAAAACTGATTTGGGATTTTAAAGGTCCTGATGGTCTAGAAACTGCAAAACATCATTGTATACATTTAAAAGAATTCTCTGAAATAGAGCAATTGCATCATTATGAAGTAAACCATCAGCAATTAAATGAAATGCATACGATTGCTTATATAACAGTAGATGAGGTTGATATGAAAAAGTATAGAGATGCACTAAAACCTCACCGTGGAGAATTAGGATAACTACGTTAAAATAATCGTATATTGTTTAATATATTTATACGGCATGAATTGGAAACAGATCACTATTATTTGTATGCTTTTGAGTTGTTGGGTAACCAATGCTCAGTATACATTTGATACTTATATAGCACATAAATCATTAGTAAACTCCATTCGTATTTCGAGCGATATTATTGAAGGAAGAACAACTTTCTTTGAAAAACAGTCTGAAGAAAAACCGCTAATGTTTCAGAAAACAAAAGTGAGAATGGGAGAGCTGAATAGAATCGCAAATAACTTATCAAAATATATAGAGAAAACTCAGAAGGAAATAAATTCTGAAAGAGTTTTATATGATTTGATAGATCAAGACGCCTATAGGAAAATCTTCTTTAAAAGTAATGGTAGATTGACAGCTAGTGGACTAGACTTAAAAAGAAAAATTGATAGTCTATATGTACAAGCAAAAAATGTTAATGTACATGCATTATCTCAATTAGAGAATTTCTATGAAGGACATTTTAAAACCAATGGAGAATATTATAATCACGATGGGGAAGAGATTAGTTTTTTCGATCGACTGTTTTATGATAAATCCAATTACGGTATGATGATGGCGATGAATTATTTGATGCTAGATGTTAAAATGTATCAACTATTATACTACGGTACAATAATGAGTTATTAATATTAAAATAAAAACGAATATGTATTTAATTAACCTACAAGCAAAACCAGAAAAAGAATCAGAATATTTCGATAAAGTAGCAGGTGCTTTTGTAAGTGTTTATATAGATTATATAGATGGAGAAGGAGCTATACAATTAGCTAAATTTTATACAGAAGAAGAAGGGTGGAAAGTAGAAAGTGTTGATGATGAGTTTTTTGAAATTGAAAATGAAGGAGAGTTAGATGATGAGTTACAAGAGTTTTACAAAGAAGCAAAAGAATATGGCTATACAATGGTTTTTAACTGTTACGAGTCAGAAGAAGAGGGGGAAGAATAATTAATTGCTAGCTGTAAATCAAAATCTAAAGAAAATAGTTATTTATCCAATTATTACAAGAGTTGTTCTTGGAATTGGAGTTTGTCTAGCTATTTTCTTTAGATTTTAAAATATTATAGTTTCCAAATAATTATTTGAAGCTATAAATTACATGTAAATTGCTGTTTTGTTAACTAGTAGCTAAAGCATTCGCACAAATAAATCCACCAGTCCAAGCGTTTTGAAAGTTAAACCCACCAGTAACAGCGTCGATGTTTAAAATTTCTCCAACGAAGAACAAATTAGCATGTAGTTTGCTTTCAAAACGTTTGAAATTAATTTCTTTCAAATCAATACCACCAGCAGTAACAAACTCTTCTTTGAAAGTAGATTTTCCTTCCGCTCTAAAAGTAGTATTTGTCAGTTGCTTACTAATTGCTATAAGTTGATTTTTATTAATATCAGCCCAATTTTGTTGTAATCGAATTTGTGATGCTATAAGCAAACGTTCCCATAAACGTCTTGGAATTTCTTGAAACGGAGATTTTAATCCAATTTGCTTACGAGCATTTGTTTTCTTTAACTCATTTAGTTGATGTAGAACAGTTTCTTCAGATAAAGATAACCAGTTTACAACTACTTCATATTGATAAGCTTTTTCAGCTAAAATTCGAGCGCCAAAAGCAGAGAGTTTTAACACAGCTGGCCCACTTAATCCCCAATGTGTAATTAATAAAGGGCCATAATTTTCTAGTTTTGTTCCAGAAATTTTTACGGTAGCATTAGGTACAGAAACACCTCCAAGATCTACAATTCTTTTATCTTTTATGTTGAATGTAAATAAAGAAGGAACAGTTGGAATGATTGAATGCCCTAATTCAGAAGCATATTCCCAAATCTTTTTACTGCTACCTGCTGCAATTACAAGTTTATCGGCAATGAACTGTTCGTTTTTAGTATTGATAACCCATTGTTCATTTTCAGAATAAAATGAAGTTACCCCATGGTTTTTTAAAACCTTAATATCGAGTTCTTCAATAGCTTTTTGAAAACAATCAATAATGGCTTGTGAAGTATTTGCTTCAGGAAAAACCCGATTGTCACTTTCTATTTTTAAAGGAACTCCGCGATTTTCAAACCATTCAAAAGTATCACCTGTCATAAATTGATGAAAAGGTCCTAACAGTTCTTTTTTTCCTCTAGGGTAAAATTTAGTAAGTTCTTTAGGTTCAAAACAAGCGTGTGTAACATTACAACGCCCTCCGCCAGAAATTTTTACTTTTTGTAATACTTCTTTTCCTTTTTCAAGAATAATAATATCTAAATCAGGATTTAATTCCTTCGCATTTATAGCAGTGAAAAAACCAGCTGCACCACCACCTATAATTACAACTTTACTCATAAAATCATGTCTTTATAAGGAATTACTGTGTGAAATCCTTTTTCTTTAAAATATGTAATAGTATCATTATTCCCAGTAACCAATACAAAATCACCACCCCAAGCGCCTAAACTTTTAACAGCTCCTGTGTATTCTGGAAATAATTTAGATTTTACAGTTGGTAATTGTATAATTGAACTGATAATTTGTTCGTGTTCTTCTATAATAAGTTCTAATTCCTGAGTAGTTTTAGCACTTAAAAAAGCAGTTGATAATTCAGAAATACGCGTAATTTCTTTTTGAATATGTTTGTTGTTTTTACGGTATTGTGCAATACCTTCTCTGCTATTCTGTTTTTGATTTAAAAAAACAAAATACAATTCTTCATGAAAGCTAGGGGAGAAGCTAACTGGAGT
Organism: Tenacibaculum amylolyticum; assembly: GCF_964511145.1. NCBI lineage: Bacteria > Pseudomonadati > Bacteroidota > Flavobacteriia > Flavobacteriales > Flavobacteriaceae > Tenacibaculum > Tenacibaculum amylolyticum. Next base: position 26,888 of record NZ_CAZEFZ010000072.1, on the reverse strand, counting down.
TACAATTGGCTTTGTTTGTTCTAATTGATAGTAAATAGGAGTATTGTGTTGTGCGCAAGCAATATCATAACCACTACCAGAAAAAGCATTCCATAACAAATCAAACGCATTTACATTTGCCCAAGAAGCAATATTGTTAATTAAAGTAGACGAACTACCTAATCCCCAATTTTGAGGGAAAGTTAAATGTGTTTTTACAATATACCCTTTTGATGTTTGTAAGAAGTTTGAATTCAGATTTCTTGCTTCTTGTAAAATATTTTGTAAAGTTTCTGCAATTGTTTCAGAACTCCCTTCTTTATCAGAATTAAAAGTAGCAGAAGTTAAGCGCAGTTTAGGTAAGTCGAAAGTAGCTTCAAACCAACAATCTCCTTCATTTGTAAAACTACCCCAAACAAGTATAGGTTCTTCAATTTCTTGAATAACTAAATCTTGTCCATAAGTTGTAGGGACAGCTAATGATGTCGCTCCATCAAGAACTACATATTCTCCTGTTAATAATAATTTACCGTTGCTATAATATTTTTCCAAAACAAATCAATATCAAGTCGAGCGCAGTCGAAACATAAATCTAATTATATAAAATTTTTAAGACCTCTCGACTGCACTCGAGGCGGCTTAAATTATACTAATCCAAACTGTTTAAAGTGATGCGTAAAATGCTTTACCTGAAACTTTTTCCAGTATTTGAAATCTAATTCACCAAAGAAAGGGTGTATTGCTGTTCTTTCTGGATTATTTTCGTAAACCTCAAAAAACAATTGAACTTGCTGTGCTAAATCATCTATAGCTTCTGAAATAGAACTGAATTTTACTGGTGTTGGTTCTTCAGTTAAAAAAGGAGCTTTAAAACCAATTTGTAATTCTCCGTCAGTATTTAAAAATGGTTTTCTCCTAGCTGTTTTTTCATCAGAAACAAAAACATCTATTTTCCAATTACCATTGGCAATTTGAGTAACAGCACTTAGATGCTCAATCATTTGTTGTGCATTCATTTTACCAAAAGCAGGTTGCATGTCATTGGTTAGTTTAGAAAGTTGATTTCTAATATCCTTTTCATCTGAAAAATTTACCCAATTAATAGAAGGCTTACGAAGTGAATTTAATTTTTCTACAACAGCACTATGCGATACGGTTCTGCTTTCAAAATAAGCGGCAACAGCTTCTTTTTCAGCAGGAGTTGCATGATGTTGATTCAAAATATTCATCAAGTGCATTTTCATATGTCCATGCTGTATTCCTTTTGTCGTTAAGGCACGTAAAGCAGCAAAATTTTGAGCTAAACCAGCAGCAGCAATAATTTGCATTAAAGTTCTTGCTGAAGGTTGTTGCATCATATCTAACGATAATTTAGCCATTGGATGCAAAGCTGTTAATCCTCCAACAGTTCCTAAAGCTAAAGGAATCTCTATCCAAAACTTGAAAATGCCATCAGAAACTTCACAATGTGTTAAGCTAGTATATTCTCCATTTCGTGCAGCATATGCATGCGCACCAGATTCAATGGCTCTAAAATCGTTTCCAGTGGCTAAAACAACAGCATCTATACCGTTCATAATTCCCTTATTATGGGTAACTGCACGATAAGGTTCTATTTGAGCAATCTTTACAGCTTGTTCAAATTTATAAGCAAATTTTTCTGGATTTTCTCCACCTAAATCAGCTACAGGGCAACTTACTTCTGCACGTACAACACAATCAGGAACATAATTAGATAAAATGCTCATGATGATTTCAATATCTTCTTTCTGAAATCTTTTAGCAATTGCTTCTAAACAAGAATTGATAAAATTTGCTCCCATACTATCCTTTGTTTCAAAAGTAACATGCAGTTGATAGTAATTGGCTAGTTTATCGGTTTTATCAATTAGTTCAATATCTAAAATTCCACCACCACGTTTCTCCATGTTTTTAGTAATTGGAGCAGTAGCAGCATACAGTTCAGTTTTTGTTTGTTGAAAGTAGGTAATAAGATCTTTTTTATTTCCAGTATATAAAAAATGAACCTGTCCAATTTTTGTTGTAGAAATAACTTTAGTTTTAAATCCACCTCTGGTACTCCAATATTTTGCAACTTTAGAAGCAGCAGCAACTACAGAGCTTTCTTCTACAACCATGGGAACTACATACTCTCGCCCGTTAATTACAAAATTAGGAGCGACACCATAGGGCATATAAAAATTAGAGATTGTGTTTTCAATAAAATCATCATGGAGCTGTTGTAGTTTTTCATCAACATTCCAATATTGCTTAATGGTCTGAATAATCTCAGGCTGGTTATTAAAGTAGTTTTTAGCCAACCAATCGATTTTCTCTTCTTTAGAAAGTTTAGAGAATCCAGAAATAATCTTCGACATTCATCTTGTTTTTATGAAAAACAAAGATATATCTTTCGAGGAAATCACATTTTACAAATGTACTTTTCTGTTAAATTAAGGTGAAATTTATTATTTTTTCGTAAACTTGGCAGTCGTTTTATCAATTTATCAAATAAATAACCTACTTGATGAGAAAATTATGCTTACTAGCAATTTTTGGACTGCTTTTTACCGTTAAAAGTCAAACAAATACAGCTAATACTTCTACTAGTGGCAAGGAAATTACTTTAGAAGAAATTTGGAATGGAACTTTTACCCCAGAATACATGAATGCTTTAAATTCTATGAATGGGGACTTTTATTCTGTATTAAATGTAGATCCTGCTACAGGAAATACTAGTGTAGATAAATATAGTTATCTAACGCAACAGAAAGTGGAAACTATTGTTAACAGTAAGGATTTATATGGATTATCATCTTTTAGTTCTTATTCTTTTAATAATGACGAAACTAAATTGTTATTAGGAACAGACTTTAAAAAAGTATACCGTCATTCATACAAAGGAACTTATTATGTATATACAATTGCTACTAAGCAATTGGCTTTAATAGGAAAAGATATTCAAGAACCAACATTTTCTCCAGATAGTAAGAAAGTAGCATACGCAAAAGATAACAACCTATACGTTAGAGATCTTGTAGGAAATGCTGAAATTAGAATTACTACCGATGGAAAAGTAAATTCAATTATTAATGGTACTACAGATTGGGTATATGAAGAAGAGTTTGGTTTTGTAAGAGCTTTTGATTGGAGTAAAGACAGTAACTATTTAGCTTTTTTACGTTTCGACGAAACTGAGGTTCCTGAGTTTTCTATGGAAGTTACAGGAAATAGCTTATATCCGTCTGTAAATAAATTTAAATACCCTAAAGCTGGAGAGAAAAATGCGAAAGTAGTTTTAAACTTATTTAACTTCTCTCAAAAAAATATAAGAAGAATAGATTTAAGAGGATATGAATATATTCCAAGAATTCAGTGGACGAATCAACCAGATGTATTATCGATTACTACATTAAATAGACATCAAAATGATTTAAAATTATATTTCTACAATGCAACGTCTAAAAGCTCAAAAGTAGTTTTAAACGAAACAGATGAAGCATACGTAGATATCCAAGATAACTTAACGTTTTTAGCAGATAATAGTTTTATTTGGACTAGCGAAAAAGATGGGTTCAACCATATTTACCATTATAACAATGATGGAACGTTAAAGAATCAAATTACTAAAGGAAGTTGGGAAGTAACCAATTACTACGGTTATAATAAAGAAAGTAAAAAAGTATTTTATCAATCTGTAGAAAATGGTTCTATTAATAGAGGAGTGTATTCTATTAATTTAGATGGAACAGATAAAAAATTATTGACTCCAAAGAGTGGTCAAAGTTATGCGTCTTTTAGCAAAAACATGCAGTTTTTTATCAATACATATTCGTCAGCGAATCAGGTGCCTACTTACACCTTGTATAGCAGTGATGGAAAAAAGATTAAAACACTTATAGATAACTTAGAGTTACAAATAAAAGTTAAAAGATATAACTTAAGCAAAAAAGAATTCTTTACAGCTAAAATTAATGGGAACGATTTAAATATGTGGATGATTAAACCTGCTAATTTCGATCCTAATAAAAAATATCCAGTATTAATGTTTCAATACTCAGGTCCAGGTTCTCAGGAAGTTGCAAACCGTTGGAATAGAAGTAATGACTACTGGCATCAGATGTTAGCACAAAAAGGTATAATTGTTGCTGTTGTAGACGGACGAGGTACCGGATTTAAAGGAAGAGATTTTAAGAAAGTAACACAAAAGCAATTAGGAAAATACGAAGTTGAAGATCAAATTGCTGCAGCTAGATTTTTAGCAAGACAACCATATGTAGATGCGAGTAAAATTGGAATTTGGGGATGGTCTTATGGTGGTTTTATGAGTTCTAATAGTATTTTAAAAGGAAACGATGTGTTTTCTATGGCAATTGCTGTTGCTCCAGTAACTTCTTGGCGTTTTTACGATACAGTATACACAGAGCGTTATATGACTACGCCTCAGGAAAACCCTAGTGGATACGATGATAATTCTCCAATTAATCACGTAGATAAATTAAAAGGAAAATATTTATTAATACACGGTTCTGGAGACGATAATGTGCATGTGCAAAATACCATGAGAATGGTAAATGCATTAGTAGGAGCAAACAAACAATTTGACTTGTTTATTTATCCAGATAGAGCGCATGGTATTTATAAAGGAAAGAATACAAGGTTGAATTTATATACAAAAATGACAGACTTCGTATTAGAAAACCTGAAAAACAAATAAGAACTAAAAACTATAAAGAATGAACAACTCAGCAATTAAACAAAAGGAACTTTTTGGGCATCCTATTGGCCTATATGTCTTGTTTTTTACAGAAATGTGGGAACGTTTCTCGTATTATGGAATGAGAGCTATTTTAGTATTGTACTTAGTAGCAAAAACTACTGATGCGAATGCTGGGTTAGGATGGACAAATAAAGAAGCATTAGCTTTATATGGTTGGTATACAATGTTAGTATACGTTGCTTCAATTCCTGGAGGTTGGATTGCAGATAAAATTTTAGGGCAGAAAAAATCTGTTTTATACGGAGGAATTCTATTAGTAGCTGGACATAGTGTGTTAGCAATAGAGCAAATGTGGGCTTTTTACACTGGTTTAGGATTAATTATTGCTGGTGTTGGAATGTTAAAACCAAATATCTCGACAATGGTAGGTGGTTTATATAAACCAGGAGATATCCGTAGAGATAAAGGGTTTACTATTTTTTATATAGGAATTAATATAGGTGCTTTCTTAGCTGCTTTAATTGTAGGATACGTTGGAGAAACTTATGGATGGCATTATGGATTTGGTTTAGCAGGTATTGGAATGGCATTAGGATTATTACAATATGTTGCTGGACAAAAACATTTAAAGCATGTTGGTAATTTCTTAGGTGTTTCAGAAAACATTGAAGAAAAAGAAGCAATGAAAAAGCCTTTAACCAAAATAGAAAAAGATAGAATCGTTGTTTTATTTATTTCATTCTTATTAGTAATTATTTTCTGGGGAGCTTTTGAGCAAGCTGGAGGATTAATGAATATTTATGCAAAGGATAAGACAAACCGTATGTTAATGGGATGGGAAGTTCCAGCTTCATGGTTCCAGTCTTTAAACGCAATGTTCATTATTTTCTTAGGAACTTCTGTTGCAGGATATTGGGCACACAGAAAGTTAAAAGGAAAAGTTGCTACTTCTTTATTTAAGATGATTATTGGATTAATCATCATGGGAACTGGATTTTTCTTTATGTCTGCTGCAGCAGGACAATATGAAGCAGACGGAGCTTCAGCAATGTATTGGTTAGTATTAGCATACTTATTCCACACTGTAGGTGAATTATGTATTTCACCTGTAGCATTATCTTATATTACAAAATTAGCTCCTTTAAAATATGCTTCTATAATGATGGGAGTTTATTTCGCTATGACTGGTTTTGGTAATAAATTAGCAGGATTGTTAGGAGAATCTGCATCAGAATTAGGTGAGTTTACAGTATTTACAGGTATCGCTGTATTTTGTGTTGCTTTCGGACTTTTAGTTTTATTATTTAGAAAAAAGTTAGAAACACTTACTCATGGAGCAGAGGATAATGAAAGAGATTTAACAGGAGAAGAATAAAGTTTTCCTAACTAAGGATAATTAGTAATCAAATATATTTTTAATGAATACAGATATTTTATTTAAAGATAAAGTACTAGGGCATCCAGCGGGGCTGTTTGTGCTTTTCTTTACAGAAATGTGGGAGCGTTTTTCTTATTATGGAATGCGTGCTCTTTTAGTACTTTTTTTAATAAGTTCAATAACTGATGGTGGTTTTGGTTGGGAAAAAGCAGAGGCTTTATCTTTATATGGAACATATACTATGGGGGTGTATTTAACACCTGTTTTTGGAGGTTTAATTGCCGATAAATTATTAGGATATAGATGGGCTGTAATTTTAGGTGCACTTATTATGACCTTAGGACATGCTGCGATGGCGGTTGAAACTCCACTATTTTTATATATAGGTTTAGGATGTTTAATGGTAGGTAATGGGTTATTCAAGCCTAATATGACTTCTATAATTTCTAATATGTATAGAAACCATGAAGGAAAAAAAGATGGGGCTTATTCTATTTTCTATATGGGAGTGAATGCAGGTGCATTCTTAGGAATTATGCTTTGTGGGTATATAGGAGAGAATTACTCTTGGTCTTTAGGATTTGGATTAGCAGGTATCTTTATGTTCTTAGGGATGTTACAATTTTATTTTACTCAAAATATCTTTGGAGATATAGGTTTATCTCCTAAAAAGAAAGAAGAGTTGAGTTTAGAAGTAATTGGTAAAGATGGGGATCAAGATTTTGTAGATAAAGCAAATGAGGAAGAAAATACACCTAAAAATATTGTAATAGATAGATTAATTGCTGTAGTAATATTTTCATTATTTACAGTATTCTTTTGGGCTGCATTTGAGCAAGCAGGTGGTTCTATGACAATTTTTGCAGAAGAATATACACAAAGAAACCTTTCTGGAGGTTATGGTACTTTATTTAAATATATAGATGCATTACTAACAATTCTACCTTTAGGAATCATCTCGTATGTTTTATATGTGTTATTTAAAAAGACTTTTGCTAAATATGCTCTAGGTAACATTATACTTTCAGCTAGTTTTATTGTTATTTGGGGTATAGTTATCTGGAAAGTTAATAGAGATTTTTCTAAAGAAAGTGTTGAGGTTCCTGCTACTTGGTTTGGGATATTAAATTCACTATTTATTATTACGCTTGCACCTGCATTCTCTAAATGGTGGGAAAGTAAGTATAATATTTCTGGACCAATGAAGTTTGGATTAGGACTTTTATTATTAGGAATAGGATTTGGGTTTTTAGCGATGGGATCAGGAGATATAATTACTGGTGAGCCTATTATAAAAGTAAGTATGTTTTGGTTAATCGCAGCCTACTTATTCCATACTATGGGAGAATTATGTATTTCTCCGGTAAGTTTATCTTACATTAGTAAATTAGTTCCTGCTAAATGGATCGGATTTATGTTTGGAGTTTATTATCTATTTATAGCAATGGGTAATAAATTAGCAGGTACAATAGGAAGTTATATAGAAGAGATTGAAAAAGCGTATTCTATTTCTGCATTTTTCTTAATCTTTACAATAGTTCCTGTAGTTGCAGGTTTAATTATTGCATCATTAAGCCCAGTAATGAAAAAATTAATGCACGGAGTAAAGTAATAACATATACTTTAAGAAGATATTAAAAACCTGTCAAGTATTATTTGACAGGTTTTTTTGTAAATTTGGAATACTTATTGAGACATACTGATTATGAGAAATATTTTTTTAGTAGCTGTTTTCGCTATAACAGCATTAACAGCAAAAGCGCAGGAAGTAAATTGGGTATCATTTGAAGAAGCTTTAGAGCTGAATAAAAAGAACCCTAAACCAATTTTAATAGATTTATATACAGATTGGTGTGGTTGGTGTAAGCGTATGGATGCAACTACTTATAAAAACGAAGTAATTGTAAAGTTTATAAACGATAATTACTATGCAGTTAAAATGGATGGAGAAGGAAAAAAAGATATTACTTTTAAAGGAAAAACATTCAAGTTTGTGCAGAAAGGAAGAAGTAAATACCATGAGTTAGCAGCGGCTATTTTAAATGGAAAAATGAGTTATCCAACTACCGCTTTTTTTAATAAAGATGAGCAATTAGTGCAAGCTGTTCCTGGATACCAAACTAAAGAAAATTTTGAAAAAATTTTAGCATACTTTAGTGGAGATGCATATAAAAGTACTCCATGGAAAGATTTTGAGAAAAACTTCAAGAGCGCTTTATAAAGCTATCTAATATAACAATCTATAAGCGCCATTTTGCCCTGTGTGGTAAAATGGTGTTTTTTGTTTTTTACAAGTTTCTTTCCATCGGTTGATATAACTTTTATAATTAGTTCCATTAGCAATAATTAATTGAGGTTGTATATTTTTAATCAAACGATTTAAATTAATCTTTGGAGAATGCTCTAAAACAACAATACTATTTTTAAGTCCTTTCTTAGGATATACTCCTAAACTGTCTATGAATAAAATATACTGCTTGTTTAGATGGAGAATCGCAGGTCTTTTATTTAGTGTGTCTAGCTTTATATTCTCTTTTTGTATATAAGAAGATATTATTTGGTTTTTACTAGTAGAACTACTATCTAAATTAGGAAATAATTGTAAAATTTGTCCTTTTCGTATACCAGTAAGAGAACTTTTATTCTTGTGAAATATGATGAACTCATTCTTCTGATTTTTAGTATACTTTTGAATGACTAAAGTAATTTGTAGAATGAAAATAGAAGACAATACAAAAATTAGTCGTTTTACAGTAGCTTTCTTTATAAATTGAAATGATACAACTAATATAATGTACCAAAGGAAGAGCTCTACGTAAGACATAGAAATTTCAGTAAGTACAAATACCTCCTGTTTGGAAATCCATATTATAATCGCGTTCATAAAAGCAATAATTTTTCCGTAGCATATGGCTAAAATGTTTGGAAGTACATTTAGTAAGGCAAGCACAGCGATTAAAATACCTCCAAATAAGATGAAACCAAGGAAAGGAATGATAAGCAAATTAGAAAGTAAAAATAAGCTTGGAAATTGATGGAAGTAATATAAGCTTATAGGCAATACTCCAAGCTGTGCAGCAATAGAAACTGTACTTAATTGCCATGTTTTGTCAATCAGCCAGTATTTAGGTTTCCATAAGGAGTATAATAAAGGTTGAATCCAAACAATACTAAACACAGCAAGATAACTCAATTGAAAACCCACGCTAAATAAAAACATTGGATGTATTAATAGTAAAAAGAACATAGAAGCGATTAACGAATGTTCAATGGGCTGTTGCTGATTCATATTCATTCCAATAATCATAAAGGAAAACATTGTAACAGCTCTAACTACCGAAGCAGATAATCCTGTAAGGATAGCAAAAGAACTCAGGAGAACGATAAGTAATACAGATTTTATAACTTTTCCGTAAGGTAAACGTTCAATAGGCGTAAGTAAAAAACTTAAAAAGAAAGCTAAAATTCCAATGTGTAATCCTGATATGGCTAGAATATGAATGGCACCAGCTTTTGTGTAGCTCTCTAGTAAATCTTTTGAAATTTCATCACGTTGCCCCAATAATAAAGCATTAATTACAGCAAATTCATTTTGTGAGAAGTGTTTCTCTAAAGATCTCTGAATTTTACTTCTTATTTTATAAGCTATTCCTCTTATCGAATTTTTGCTATTTGATATGAGCTGTACGTTTTTTGAGTTTGTGAAAATTTGATGATATATCCCTTGTGTTAGTAGGTATTTCCGATAATCAAATTGATGTGGATTTAAAGGTGAATTAATTTCTTTTAGATTTGATGGAGTTAATAAGATTGTATTAGGAGTTAATTTTGGTGCCAAAGAGTCTTTTCGAATATTAAGAATTACTCTACCTGTAGCTTTTTGTTGATCTAACTGCAGAACATCAGCTTTGTATCGATTATAATAAGAGTTAGATTTTAAAACGCTACTTATTTCAAGTAACACTGTAGGGTGATCCTTTAGTGTCTTAATATAATGATTTACGTAGTTTTTTGAATTGGTAATATAAGTAGTACTAATGCCTAAGAACACAAAAAGAATATAAGTGGTAATTGTATAAACTGTTCTTTTTTGTAATACTTGAGTAATTATTAATATACAGAGAAGTCCATTCAATAATCCTATTAATAAAAGAAAACTAAATTTCCAGATATTTAGATAGAATTGAATGTAAATACCTAAAATAAGACATAGCAAAAAACAGGTAGGTGTGTACCTAAATAACTTTTTCATAACATTTTAAAGTTATGAAAAAAATCTTAAAAAGAAAAAGCTGTAGGATTTCCTACAGCTTTTCTAAAATATTTTAATAAGTAATATGTATTAGTTTAATGTGAATCGGATTGGAAATTCGTAAGAAACATCTACAGTAACATTATCTTTTAAAGCAGGTTTAAAATCTGGTAACTTCTCGATAAGTCTCTTAGCTGCTACTTCTAAAATTTCACCATTTTCCGGTCCTTTCGCTTTTAAATTAACAATTTGACCAAAACTATTGATTACAAAACTAACATTTACAGTTCCTTGAATATCTGCGTTAATTGCGTCTACTGGATAAGCAAAGTTTTCTTGTACATGTTTTTGTAATTGTTCAATAAAACAATCTGTTGTTGCATCATTATTCTTCTTACATTTTGGGAAAGAAGGAATTTGTGTTACTTCACTAAAAGTGAAAATTTTTCCTGTTTTTACTTTAGTTTTAGGTCTAATGTTAGTTCTCTCTACCCCAGGGATTTTAAACTTAATTTGTAAACTATATTGAACATCAATAGGTGTTCCTAAGTGTTTTCCAGGGACAAATCTAGGTAACTCATCTACAATTCTTTTTGCTTCCTCTCTTAATAACTCTCCTTTATAAGGGAATAATGTATTATTAATTACAGTATTTCCTTTTTTATCGATAATAAAGTTCACCATAACTCTTCCTTGTACTCCAGCTTTGTATGCTTCGGCAGGATATTGGAAATTTGTTTGGATATGGTGAGACATAAGTCTTCTAAAACATTTTTCCTGTGCAAGTAATGCTTCTTGTTCACACTCTTTAAATAAAGGAATTTGGTCTGCTTTATAAAAAGAAACAACACCATTTTTACTCTCTTTCTTTAGAGACAGGTTGTTAATTAAATTGGTTTTTTGTTTTACTTGAGTAACCTTTTGTTGGTAGCCAGAAGATAAACCAGCACTAGTCGCCATGTTTCTCTTTCTTCTTACTCTTTTTCTACTTGTAACTTCAAAAGATACTTTTTTGCCTTTCTTTTTGTCTTTGTCTTTCTCAATAACACATTTAGTAATACTGTTTAAATCTAAAACAGGATCACTTTCTGAGGTTTCACATGTATTGGCTTGCTGAGATAATGAACTTAGACTAATTAATAGGGCGGGGAATATTAATTTAAATTTCAAAAGTTTAAGTTTTTAGGGATTAGGGGCAACTAAAATAATTTTTTTTTACAATTTTAACAATATAAAAGTCGATTTTTTAACGAAATATTGATATTGTTAACATTAAAACAACGTAGAATTAATATTGAAAAATTGCAGAAAAAAAATAAAGAATTCTAAGAATTAGCTAAGAGATTAACTGAGTATTTATATAGATGGGTTAAGTGTAAGATAATGAGGTTTATAAAGGTTTTTGGAAAAGAAATGAATAATGACAATAATTAAAAACGCCACTTCAAATTAAAAGAATGATACTTTTATGAAGTGACGTTATATTTTTAGAAAACTACTTTTTAAAGCAGTTTCTTTTTATAAACTTTATGTTAGGCTAACAAATAAACCATCATCGTTTTTAGTAACAGCAGCTAGTTTATTTTTTGTTAAACCTTTAATTGTTTTATCCCACTTTTTGTTACTTAAACCAGATTGAGTCTTTAATTCATTTAAAGCAATTGTTTCAGCTTTCTCTAGTAAAACTAAAACAGCTTTTTCATCATCGTTTAATTCTACAGTAGGAGCAGCACGTTCTGGTTTCATTTGTGGGAAGAATAATACTTCCTGAATAGAAGGATTGTTTGTTAAATACATAATTAAACGATCCATTCCAATTCCTAAACCAGAAGTAGGAGGCATTCCATATTCTAAAGCACGTAAAAAGTCCTGATCAATAAACATTGCTTCATCATCTCCACGATCTGCTAATTTTAATTGTGCTTCAAAACGTTCACGTTGATCTATTGGGTCGTTTAACTCTGAATAAGCATTGGCGATTTCTTTACCACAAACCATTAATTCAAAACGTTCAGTTAACTCAGGATTATCTCTGTGTTCTTTAGTTAAAGGAGACATTTCTTTCGGGTAATCAGTAATAAATGTAGGCTGGATATAATTTCCTTCACATTTTTCACCAAAAATCTCATCAATTAATTTTCCTTTACCCATGGTTTTATCTACTTCTATTCCCATGTCTTTAGCTGCTTCGAATAATTCTTCTTCAGTCTTTCCTATAATATCGAAACCAGTAAAGTGCTTAATAGAATCAGCCATTGTTACACGAGCATAAGGCGCTTTAAAATCCACTTCATGTTCTCCAAAAGTAGCTTTGGTTGTTCCGTTTACAGCAATAGCACAATGTTCTAATAAGGTTTCAGTAAACTCCATCATCCAGTTGTAATCCTTATATGCAACATAAATTTCCATTGCAGTAAATTCTGGATTGTGAGTTCTATCCATTCCTTCATTACGGAAGTTTTTAGAAAACTCATACACACCATCAAAACCACCAACAATTAATCTTTTTAAGTATAATTCGTTAGCAATTCTCATATATAATGGAATATCTAAAGAGTTGTGATGCGTTATGAATGGTCTAGCAGCTGCACCACCAGGAATAGGTTGTAAGATTGGAGTTTCTACTTCAAAATACCCAGCATCATTAAAGAATTGACGCATCGCATTAAAAAGTTTCGTTCTTTTTACAAACACTTCTTTTACATGTGGATTTACAACTAAGTCAACATAACGTTGACGGTAACGTAATTCTGGATCAGAAAAAGCATCATATATTTTCCCGTTTTCATCAGTTCTAGGTTGCGGTAATGGTTTTAACGATTTACTTAGTAAAGTAAAACCTTTAACCATTACAGTAATTTCACCAACTTGTGTTTTAAATAATTCTCCTTCAATCCCTACAAAATCACCTATATCTAAAAGTTTTTTGTATACTTCATTATATAAAGTCTTGTCTTCACCAGTACAAATTTCATCACGATTAAAATATACTTGTACTCTTCCTTCACTATCTTGCAATTCAGCAAAAGAGGCTTTACCTTGTATACGACGAGACATTAATCTACCAGCAATAACTACCTTCTTACCTTCAACATATTTCTCTTTAATCTGTTTGGAATTAGCATCTAATGGAAATAAGTTAGCTGGATAAGGGTTGATTCCTAGCTCACGTAATTTTGTAAGCTTTTCTCTACGTACAATCTCTTGTTCTGATAATTGCATTGATATTCTTTTTATGTGTTTGAAATTAAAGGCGCAAAGATACAATCAATTGAAGAATTAAACAATATAGAGTAACGTTGAAAAGAAGAAAGATTAAAGCTATAAACACACAGTTTTTATTCTTTTTGACACTTAGGGAATAAATTTTTATTAAAAAAAAGTATTTTTTTGTTTGGAGGTATTTTAAAAGTTGTTATATTTGCAGGCTGTTTAATTTTAAAAACAGCGTTTAGTTGTGTTGTATGGCAAGAAATTGCCTAGGTTTTGTTAACCAATGGAAAGCTTCCCTAACGGGATGCTTTTTTATTTTATGCCTATTTCATTTTAAAATATACTGCTTTTATATTCCCAAACTTTTATTAGAAACAGCACAAAAAATACAGCTGCTACAGAAAATTTAATAGTTACAGATGCTAAAAAACCTAAGAAGGCACCAAAAGAAGCTTTAATGGCTCTATTAGTATCTTTACTGTCATATAATAATTCACCAATAAGAGCTCCTAAAAAAGCACCGATTAGAATTCCAAAAGGAATAGGAGAGAAGAGTCCAATGATTAATCCAATTGTAGTACCATAAGCGCCATATTTTGTGCCACCAAACTTTTTGGTTCCCATGGCAGGAATAAAATAATCAAGTATAAAAATAAGTAAAGCTATAAAAAGAGTGATTCCTAAGAATGTCCAATTTTGAGGAACTGCTTTTGTAAGATGTAATAAAAGTAGGCCTATCCAACCAGTTATAGGGCCTGGTAAAATTGGAAGAAAAGAACCTACGATGCCTAAAAAAACAAAAATAAAACCTAATAAGGTTAAGAATATATCCATAGAATACTAACAATTTATTTAATGATAGGACGATTGTATGTGTCCTTTGTTACAATGTCAAAAAATCAATTCAAGGATTTTCTAGGTTTAATGGTACTTCTGTAAAGGGTTTATTATTAATGAATTGATTTTATAACTAAAAAATTAGTTTAAACTAATTTTTTAGTTATATTTGTAGAAGCGAACAATAAATAAATGTTTTTGAAATGAAAAAGATGGTATTCTATATATATGTATGTGTTGGTTTGTGTGCGTGTAATCAAACTGATATGCAGGTAACAAGTGTACATGACAAAACTGCTTTTGAGAAATTTAAAAAGTTAGATTTAGATGCAACGTATCAAAATCTATTAAATCCTGACTTTTCAACAAAGGAACAGTATACAGAGGTAGTTAATTCGTGGAGAGGTTTTCATGAAAAAGTAAATACGATTTTACAAACAAACAAGTTTTCTTGGGAAGTTGCAAAACCTACCATTACTGTTGTTAATAAAATTTATTTTGATAAAAACGGAAATATCGATCATTTTTTAGTCAATATAAAAAATCCTGATATTTCAGATGAGGTTAAGGAAAGTTATAGAAAATTATTAGCAGAGAATATAGATAAACTTTCTATAAACCTAAAAAGAAAAGAACAATTTGCACAATGTGGCAAGGTAAAATATCAAAACTATGAGTAAACAATTAACAAAGGCCGAAGAGCAAATAATGCAAGTATTATGGGAATTAAATGAAGCTTCTGTAAAAGAGGTAATAGCAGAGTTACCTAATCCAAAGCCAGCGTATAATACTGTTTCTACTATTATAAGAATTTTAGAGACAAAAGAATTTGTTGCCCATAGAGCGAAAGGAAGAGGATACGTGTATTATCCAATTATAGAAAAAACAGCTTATAGTAACCAAAGCTTGCATAAACTAATGAATGGTTATTTCGAGGGATCTTTTAGAAGTATGGTGTCTTTTTTTATGAAAGAAAACAAATTAGACATTAAAGAGTTGGAAAGTATTTTAAAAGAAGTAGAAAAAACTAAAAAAGAGAAATAATGCTTACGTATATTATTCAAGTTATATTATTCCAAGTACTGTTTTTAGGAATTTACGACCTGTTTTTAAGTAAAGAAACTTTCTTTTCTAAAAATAGATTTTACTTACTCATTACAATAATACTATCTTTTGTATTACCGCTTATTAAAATTCCAACGATACAAAAAGTAGTAACAGAAGAATACAATATCATTTTACCAGAAATTGTGCTTTCTCCACAAACAGTTATAGAACAACAAAAATGGTATCAATCTATAAATTACTTAGATGTATTATTTTGGATTGGGGCGTCCTTTTTTGTAGCAATATTACTGTATAAATTAGTTAAGATATTTTCAATTGTTTATAAAAATAAAGTAACAAGATTTTCAGACTATAACTTAGTATCGTTACCCAATAGTACAAAAGCATTTTCTTTCTTTAACTACATTTTTTTAGGAGATAAAATAGAGGAAAAACAAAGAGAAAAAATAATTACACACGAGTTAGTTCATAGTAAGCAAAAACACACGCTAGACTTACTGTTTTTTGAATTTTTAAAAGTGGTAATGTGGTTTAATCCAATGATTTGGGTTTTTCAAAAACGTATTTCGTTAGTACATGAATTTTTATCTGACGCAGTAGCAAGTAAAACTACTGAAAAGAACACATACATTAATAGTTTGCTTTCTGAAGCATTTCAAGTAGAGCAAATAGCATTCATCAATCAATTTTATAAAAGTTCGCTACTTAAAAAGAGAATAATTATGATGACAAAAAAACAATCAAAAAAAGTACAGCAATTAAAGTATCTATTATTAGTACCGGTATTAGCAAGCATGTTGTTGTATACAGCATGTTCAGAAAATGAACCTTCTATAAACCAGCAAGAAAAAGTAAGTGAAGGAAAAAATCCACCACCGCCACCAATTTTTAAGGCAAAAGGAAGTGTAGATGTTCTTTATGGAAAAGAAGTACCAACTACTAGAGAATATAGCTTTGATGAATTATCAGAGCAAGAGCAAAAAGATTTTTCTAAGATAAAAAGTACTTTTAAAGTAGTAGGCGATACATTCAAATTACGAATTTTTGAAGGAGAGAATGATAGAAAAGTGGTGTTTATCGATATGAAGGAAATCATTAAGAAAACAAAAAAAGCGTATGCTGAAGAAGGGTTGGTTCCATTTTCAGTGCTAGATAATCCACCAGCTTTTATAGGAAAAGGTACAGGAAAAGACAGTTTCAATAGAAATATGGCCGATTTTGTACAAGATAATTTTGATTCAAAAATTGCAAATACATTAGGATTAGAGCCTGGAAAAAAGAGAATTTATGCACAATTTAGAATTGACAAAGAAGGAAACGTTGTAAATATTAAGGTAAGGGCACCACACCCTAAATTAAAAGAACATGTAAAAGAAATGATAGAAAAGCTTCCGCAAATGACACCAGGAGAAAAAGATGGGAAGATTGTAAAAGTAGGGTATGTATTACCTATCACATTTGAAGTGAATTAATTAAAATAAATGAAAGAAAGAGTTTTTATAAGCTTGATTATAATGCTGTGATTAAAAGCTGAAGGTTAACCTTCAGCTTTTAATGCAGCCTATAGTGTACTTTTTAAAATGAAATGAAAATGAAGTATTTACATATATTAATGCTGTGTTTTGTTATAGATATATTGTATTCACAGCAAGTTCCAGATCTCGAATTCGCTCCAGAGATTACAAACAAATATGAAGGAGTAATTTATGTAGATCATGCACACAATAACTTTCATAGAATTGATAATAGATTCAAACCATTTGCTAACGTTTTAAAAAAAGCAGGTTATTCTGTAAAAGCTTTTGAAAATCCTTTTACAGAAAAGAATTTAAAAGATGTAAAAGTTTTAGTTATTTCTAATGCTTTATCAGCCAATAGTAAATCTCCATTTGTTACTCCTACTGAGAGTGCTTTTACAAATAAAGAAATTCAAAACATTAAAAACTGGGTAGCACAAGGAGGTGCACTATTTTTAATAGCAGACCATATGCCTTTTGCTGGAGCGAGTAAAAAACTAGGCGATGCTTTTGGATTTACTTTTTATGATAGCTTTTTATTCGATAAACGTAACAGAGGTATATTTGATTATACAGAAGAAGAAAACGAATTAGGAGTTCATGAAGTTATAAATGGGGATGATAAAAGTGAGAAAATTACAAGCATCAGAACGTTCACTGGTCAAGCATTTAAAATTCCTAATAAAGCAACTTCTATTTTAAAAACGAATGAAAATTTAGTTGTCTTTTTACCAGATACAATGTGGCGCTTTTCTGAAAAAACAAAACGATTTCCAGCTAAGAATATGTCACAAGGAGCTGTAATGAAATTTAAAAAAGGAAAAGTTGCTGTATTTGGAGAAGCAGCAATGTTTACGGCACAATTAGCAGGGAAAAATAAATTTAAAGTAGGAATGAATGCTCCAGAAGCTTCTCAAAATTATAAATTGTTATTAAATATAA
This sequence comes from Tenacibaculum amylolyticum, assembly GCF_964511145.1. Taxonomy (NCBI): domain Bacteria; kingdom Pseudomonadati; phylum Bacteroidota; class Flavobacteriia; order Flavobacteriales; family Flavobacteriaceae; genus Tenacibaculum; species Tenacibaculum amylolyticum. The sequence goes on along the minus strand of NZ_CAZEFZ010000072.1, from coordinate 8,982 downwards.
TTGCTTGGTTAACTAAATAAAAAAATAAATTATGATCAGAAAAAGTGTACTTATTGTTTTTACATTAATGATATTTCATGTAAAAGCTCAGGAAGAGTTTAAATCAATAGATAAATTAATTGATGTAGGAAGATATCATACAGCGTTAACAGAATTAAAATCGCTATCTCCAACATTTAAAAGTAGCTATAAAATAGCAATTCTATACGATGCTATAGATAACCATAAAGAAGCAGCTAATTATTTTAAACAAGCATTAACGTTTAAAGACGATTATAAAACAAAAGTTAAGTTAGGTAAATCTTTACGAAAGGATAAAAAAATAACAGAGGCTATTCATGTATATGAAGATATTCTAAAAACTGATCCTGAAAATCTTTTGGTAAAATATGCATTGAGTAAAATGTATTTACAAAAAGGAGAAGCAAAAAAAGCAAAAGGTTTATTACAGAAATTAATAAAAGAAGATCAGAACAATGCTAATTTTCATTATCAACTTGGTATTGCAAATACTGCATTAGGAAAAAAATATAAGAGAGTAGATAATTTTCTGGATGCTTATAATGTAGATGCACAACATTTTAATGCTATAGAAAAATTAGCAAGAGCATTTACCAAGTTACGAGATAAAGATTCTGCTTCAATTTTTATTAATAAAGGATTGGCATTACGTCCTAATCATTTGAATTTAAATAAGCTAAAAATCAACAGGCTTTTTCTAGATAAAAAGTATAATGAAAGTTTACTTCTTTTGAAGAATTTGGATAGTATAGCTCCTAATGAACATTATACAAATAGTATGTTGGGAAAAACATACCTAAAATTGGAGCAGTACGATAATGCAAAAAAACACTTTCATAAAGCAACAAAAATTAACAATGAAGATTTTAAAAGTTATATTTATTTAGGAGAAATTTATTTAAAACAAAAAGAAATAAAATCTGCGATGTACAATTTTGCAATGGGAAGTTATATGGGGAAAGAAAAGCGAGATAAAGCCCATACAGGTTTAGCAAAGGTTTATCTAGAAATGAAATTGCCTAATAGAGCTATAGAAGAGTATAAAATAGCTGTAACTGAAAATGCAAATAATTATAAAGCACTTTATGAATTAGCAAAACTTTCAGATAATTATTACAAGGATAAAAAAATAGGACTCCGTTTGTACAAACGATATTTAGATCGTTTTGAAAATAAGGTTCCTGAGATAGATGCTTTTGTGAAAAAAAGAATAAAAGAAATTAAAAAGTCATATTTCTTGAAAGGAGAAATTGTAGAATGATAAGAAGGTAAAGATTTTTAATGTCGTATAGGTTTCAATAGAAAGAAAAAAGACATAAATAGCGTTAAAAAGAACAATTTTTAAGCAAATTGAGAAAGTTTAAACAAGTTGTAAATCTATTTTTTATATTTTCACTTTAAAAATCTCATAAAGTGAAAATTAGAATGATTTGTTTTTTGATTGGGTTAAGTACTTGCACTTCGTGTAATTACTTTTCTGGTGAGAAAAATAATGCAAGTCATTCAGGAATAGATACTATTGTTGATTTTTCTACGGTAGATGTTTCTCCTTCTTTTAAAGAATGTGAAGATTTATTAGATGCAGAAAAAACTGGTTGTTTTAGAAAGCAGATTAGAGAAAAGTTTGCAAAAAGACTAAGCAGATATGTGTTCTCTAGTGAAGAAGATATAGATGAAACAATTATTCTAGTATTGAATATCAGTCAGAACGGAAAAATAGTAGTAGAGAATGTAACATCTTCTGAATATGTAAAGGAAAACTTACCAGAACTTTCTGAAATTTTAATGCAAATGGTAGATAGCATACCCAATTTATATCCAGCAACAAAAAGAGGAATACCAGTAACTACGCAATATAAACTTCCTATACGAATACAAACCAAAGACTAAGTAGAACAATAATAAAAGGGAATAGCACAAAAGAAACTGAAAGTACAATCCAAAGTATAAAAGTTACTTTATTAAAAGTACGTGGTTGCTCTCTTTGTATTTTTTGTGCTAATGTTTTTATAGGTAGTTGTAATAAATCATATTTGCTAATTCCTAAGTCGATAATACCATGATATTTTAATCCTGTTTTATATCCTTTTAAAATCTCTTTTGGATAGCGAAAAAAGGCAAAGCCCATGGTCCATAAGCTAAGAAAACTAATAGGAAAGTAGCGCCAAATACCAGTGGCAATTTCCCAGCCAGCTATAAAACTTTCTCCTTTCCAGGAAGTATCACATTCAAATAGCACATGCTCTATGTCGTGTATATGAATTACTTTTTTACGAAATTCAGTATTAGGAACTTTTAAAGAGAAGAATTTAAAATCTAATTCAAAAAAATCTAAATCTTCGCCACCGTTTTCAGGAATACCATTTTCTTTATAAAAGACATCTAGTTTTTTAGCAATAATCATAACTTTTCTATTAATACGGGAAAATTAGCGACTATTTCTAATGTAATGATTGACAATTGTCAAGAACTTACTTTCCTCTAATTCTACTAAATGTTTCTGGAGTCATGCCTAAGAAAGAAGCAATGTGTTTTGCAGGTACTCGATTGAATAATTCAGGTTTTTTCTGAAGCAAATCTTCATAACGTTCATGAGAAGTATGCAATAGTAAACTATCTATTCGTTCTGCAAGGTCTATATAGATTTTCTCTAAAAATAAACGCCCAAAATGTTCAAATTGATGACTTTTTGCAGATAATCGTTCTAAGTCTTCTCTTGAAATGGCTAAGCATTCAATATCTTCTAGAGCTTCAATGCTATACTTACTTTTTTTTCTTTGAATAAAACTATCAATAGCAGTAATACTTTCCTGTTCTTGTGCAATATGAACTGTAATATCTTTTCCGTCTCGATAGTAAAATACCCGAGCAATTCCAGAAAGCAATAAGAAAAAGTGCTTACAAATAGCATTAGAGGTATGTATTAAATCTCCTTTTTTAAACGATTTTGGAATCGCTACTTCTTGTAAAGCATCAGCAATTTCTTTGTTTTCTAATAATAAATCAGCGTTATGTAAGAAAAAAGAATCCAAATTTTATTGTAATTGATTTAGTTCTTCAATGAACTCACGCTTGTTAGATAATCTAGGAACTTTATGTTGTCCTCCTAATTTGCCTTTTTTCTTGAGCCAGTCGTAAAATAAACCAGAACGAGCTTGATGCACTTTAGGCATGTTTAATGTCATATTGTTATAACGTTTTGCTTCATAATCGGAATTGCAATTTTTTAAAGCATCGTCTAACATTTCAGTAAAGAAAGATAAATCTTTTGGTTGGTTATGAAACTCAATAACCCATTCATGCGCTCCTTTTTCTTTCCCATTCATAAAAATTGGAGCTACCGTATAATCTTTAATACTGGCATCTGTTTTTTTACAAGCAGATTTTAAAGCCTCTTCAGCATTTTCAATAATTAACTCTTCTCCAAAAACATTAATGTGGTGTTTGGTACGTCCAGTAATTTTTACACGATAAGGTTCGGTGCAAGTAAACTTAACAGTATCTCCAATTAAATATCTCCATAAGCCTCCGTTGGTTGTAATTACAACAGCATAATTAACATTTTCTTTTACATCAGAAAGTGGAATGGCTTTTGAATTTTCACCATCATATTCACTCATTGGAATAAACTCATAAAAAATTCCGTAGTCTAACATTAATAACAATTCATCAGACTGATTTCTGTCTTGGATAGCAAAGAATCCTTCAGAAGCATTATAAGTTTCGTAGTATTTAAAATCTTTGCTAGGAATAAGTTTTTTGTATTGTTCTATATAAGGTTTAAAGTTTACACCACCATGAAAATAGACTTCTAAGTTAGGCCATACTTCCAAGATATTGTCTTTTCCGGTTTTCTCTAAAACTTTATTCAACAATACTAACATCCAAGAAGGAACACCAGCCAAACTAGTAATATTTTCATGAATAGTTTCGTCTATTATGGCGTCCATTTTTGTTTCCCATTCGCTCATCAAAGCAACTTCTTGTTTTGGAGCAGAACTATAATCTGCCCAAAAAGGCATGTTTTCTATAATGATTGCAGAAAGATCTCCAAAATGAGTGTCATTGTCTTCATAGATAGCAGAACTTCCTCCCAAACGAAGTCCTTTTCCAGTAAAAAGCTTTGCATCTTCGTTGTTGTTTATATACAAGCAAAGCATGTCTTTTCCTGCTTTAAAATGACAACCTTCTAAAGCTTCATCACTAACCGGAATAAATTTACTTTTAGCATTCGTTGTACCACTAGATTTTGCAAACCATTTAATTTTTGTAGGCCAGAATAAATTTTGCTCACCTTTTCTACAACGTTCAATTAAAGGTTCTATACTTTCATACTTCTGAATAGGAACACGTTTCGCAAAATCAGCATAGCTTTCAATAGAAGAAAATTGTTGTGCTTTTCCAAATTCGGTATTTTTAGCTGTGGTTATTAATTTTAGTAACAGTTCTTGTTGAACATCAACAGGATATTTTAAAAATAATTCGATTTGATGCTTTCTTTTTTTAAGAAACCAAGAAATTATAGAATTTATAAACTGGAACGGCATTTTTAACCTCGAATTTGTAAGTTTGTTGTTGGCTAAAAATAGTAAATTTTATAACATGCAATACACAGGCGTTTTAAAAAAAATGAGAACTGAACTTTTAGATACAGTTCAGTATTATTTAGATATGAAAACTGATTTTTTAAATGTAAATCAGTTACTTAACAAAAAGATAGAAATGACTTTTGTTACTTATGAATGTTTGAATTGCGGTTTAGAGAAAGAAATTTACCGTCAAGGCTTTTGTAAATCCTGCTTTTTTGAGACACCAGCTGCTGGAGATTGGATTATGAGACCTGAATTAAGTAAGGCACATTTAGATGAAGAGGATAGAGATTTAGAGTATGAAAAGAAAGTACAATTGCAACCTCACATTGTGTATTTAGCAAATTCAAGTAATGTAAAAGTTGGAGTAACACGTAAAAGTCAAGTACCAACACGTTGGATAGATCAAGGTGCGCACGAAGCTATAGAAATTGTAGAAGTACCAAATCGTTATTTAGCCGGAATTACTGAAGTTGCATTAAAAGAGCATGTAGCCGATAAAACTAACTGGCGTAAGATGTTGAAAAATGAAATTGAAGATGAAGATTTGAGTAAATGGCAAGAGCGTTTGCATAGTTTTATTCCAGAAGAAGCCCAAGAGTATTTTATAGAAAATAATAAAGAAACGAAAATTAATTTTCCTGTAGAGAAATATCCAGAAAAGCCGAAAAGCTTAAATATTAAAAAGGAAGGAAGTTATACAGGAACGTTGGTAGGAGTAAAAGGACAGTATTTTATTTTTGAAGACAATACTGTGTTTAATGTAAGAGCTAATGAAGGATTGGTGGTAACTATTAATGTGTTATAATGAATCGATATTCATTACAAAAAGTATTTTCTAAATATTAAAAAGCTCATAGTTTTAAACTATGAGCTTTTTAATACATTTAATTTTTAGTGAAACTTTAATAAACCCAACGAAGTTCGTCTATTTTATAGCTAACTCTTGGTTTTCCTGCCTGACGCGTTTCCATAAATGCTTCTTCAGCATTAAAATAAATACGTATTTGTTTTGCAGGAAGTGTGTAGAAAGAATCACGAAGAGCAAAGGTATCTGTACCTTCAAAAGAAGCAAAACTTCTTTCAAATCTCTTAACAATAGATGTACCTGCCCAAGCAATGATAGAAAAATCTGTTATGGATTTATATACATTATCACCAGAAAGCCTCCAATGTTTACCATGCAACCATTCATACTTCATGTGAATACCATAATCAACTCGTAAAACTCCCATATAATAAGTATTAACAAAAGCTTCAATAACAAATTTTACAGGTGTTCCATTATCTCCAAAGTTGTATTGATATTTTGCATCTACCCAACCTCTTTTAATAGCGTCAATCTCTGTTGTAGAAGATTGTTGTTTAATATTATAAATTGTTACATTGTTATAATTTGATACAGTACTAGTTTCGCTGTTGTTTTTAATTTTTTCAAGTAGTTTAGTATCTTGTTTGTCAATAACATATTGTACCCAATCTTTAATATAGATAAGCTCTGAGCCAATTATAATTTCTCCATTGTAATTATATAAATTCAAAATAAAATCAGCATATCCTTTTTCTTGCAGTTTTTCATTTTGTTGTAGTTTTTGAAACCCTTTTTCTTTTAAGTAATTTTTTAAATCTAGCATTAGAGAGTTGTTGTCTAGAAAAGACTGAAATTGATCTTTATCCTCAAAAACCAAGCGATCATTTTCAATTTTAGGAAAACTACTCTGAGGAGCTAATGATGCAGATACATCATTGTCGTCAGAACAACTAATAAAACTCAAAGGAATCATTAGTAATGTTATAATTAATAGTAATTGTTTTGAGAGACTTCTTTTGTTTTTCATAATTAAATAGTGTGTAAATAAATTTGATTTAAATTTTTTAGGAGTTTGCTACAGTAAACTCTATTGAAGAATTTTAAGGGAAATATGGCTTTCTATAACTTTTAGATTACAAAATTAGCAACCCATTCACATTCTTGATCATATTCAAATCTATATTCAAAAAACAAAGTGTCAGGTTTGGTTGGGTCTTTGGATTTAAGTCTACCTTTAATTACTAACCTATAATTTAGATTTCCTGGAATGGCATTAAATTTAGGAGCTCTAATGATCATATCAGTATTACTAACTTGTTTTCGGTAAGGAACAGATTGAAAAATATTTGCACCAGTATCTGTATTAGTTAATTGAATAGTTACGTCAAAAGCTTCTTTAATTATAACTTCACCAGCTGGCTTCCAAATATATTTGCCATGTCTCCATTCATATTTAGAGTTTACGCCAGTATCAATGCTTAATGCAAAAGTGAAAGGCCCAGACATATAATACGTTTTATTAAGGAAAGCCTCATATACAAATTTCATTGGAGCATAACTGGGATGATGCACTTCATGTTGGTACTTTGCATGCGACCATTTAGCCTGAGCATTCTCATTAATTTGTAATGGTATTTTTTGTTTTTCAATATTAAAAACAGTTACATTTTTTGAGAGAATCTTCTGATTTTGTGTTAACTTTCTTTTTATACTCTGCAATAATGATTCATCTTGATTAGGGATGAGGTATTGTGTCCAATTTTTTATGTAAATAATATTTGAACCAATTTGAATTTCTCTGTTCTCATTGTATAAATCTAAGATAAAATCAGCATAACCTGTTTCGTTATCATTTACGATACTTCTTAAGGATTTAAAATTTTCAGCTTTAGAAAGCTGTTTTATAGCTGATAAATCCTCGACAAATTGGACATAGTGATCACTATTTTCAAAAACAAATCTACCATTTTCAATGTTTGGAAGATTATCTTCTGCAATCAAAGGAATAGATGTGTCATTGTCATCAGAACAACTAATAAAACTCAAAGGAATCATTAGTAATGTCATAATTAATAGTAATTGTTTTGGGAAACTTCTTTTGTTTTTCATAATTAAATAATTGATTAATATTTGATGATAAAATTATTTAAAAAGGAAGCTAAAAAAATCACCCGTTTTGGATGATTTTAAAAAGAGTTAAAATTAAAAGTCAAGGAAACTTCAATATGGTATTATTAAAATAAAGCTTATTGTGTTACTATTATTTCTCTTATAATTTGCCAACGGTTTTCCTCATAAACTAAATCAATACTTAGCACCAAATGTTCTTCTTTGCCTGTTAAATTAACTTTTCTAGATAATATTATATGAGCTGTTGTCTCTTTTATTTCAGTATGATGAAATTGACTCCAAGTATTTAAAGGAGCCTCATTATTTTCTTTCTTTTGTTGAAATAAAGCGATGAATTGCTGTTTATTTGAAATTACTTTTTCATTTTTAGTATTGATGAAAATAACTTGAAGTTTACCGTGATAGAGACTCTCTAATGTGTCAATATCAAATTGTGTTCCTGCTGCAATTAGGTTTTCTATAGTTTGAATTACAGTTTTTGTATTCGTTTGTAGTTCAGTATTCATTCTTAATCATCACTGTTTACTTGGATATAATTTCCAAAAACTTTTCTATCGTAAATCCAAGATATAATGGTAAAAATAGTTGCGAGAATAGAAAATAAATATTCTCCATCTAACACCATCAAATGTGCAAAAAAAGCAAGAATAGCATCGAATAGAAATCCAGCGTAAGCTAATTCTTTAAGAAAAAGTGATCTTCTTGTTAGGATAACTATAGGGGCTATGATTTTTAAAAAAGCTAGAGGATAAATGATCCATGTAGGAAATCCTAAGTTGATAAAAAAACTTTCAGCTCTTGGGTAATTAAAAATATACATCATAGCTCCCATGATGAATAGCATTGATAATAATCCTGTACTAATCCAATAAATTGTTTTATTTGTATTCATTTTATTCAAAATTTTAATGAGTACAAAGATCTGTTGAGGTTAGTATTTTTTAATTATCGATATATGTTTTAAAATAGTCAATCTGTAACCGAAGAGGTTTTTGTAAGTTCTTTTGAAAATTGATTAGGAGTAATTCCTGTATGTTTTTTAAAAAATCGAATAAAATTTGATGGCTCTTTAAAACCCATCTTATACGCAATCTCTTGGGAGGTATATTTATTTTCAGAAATATTTCTTTTAACCTCTAATAATAACCAGCTATCTAAAAAAGCTTTAGCTGTTTTTTGTCCAATTTCTTTACAAATATCATTTAAGTATTTATAGGAAACAGAAAGTAGAGATGCGTAGTCTTTTGCATTATGAGAAGAAGTATGATGTTGGGTTATAAGCCGCTTAAATTTTATAAAATCGTTGTATCGCTGGCTTTCAAATGTTGTGAAATTCACCTCCGATAACCGTATAATTTGAAGTAATAACTGAATAGTTGCACAACGTTAAGTTAGAACTTGTAACTATTTCAATGACATAAAAATTAATTT
>NZ_CAZEFZ010000071.1:4296-4840 GCF_964511145.1 Tenacibaculum amylolyticum | reverse complement strand
CAAATACCGAATGAATTTTTAAATGAAGATGGTACTACTCCAATCATTATAAGCAAAACTAAAAAAAATGGAGAAGCAATACCTGATCTAAACCTTAATTACAATAGTCTTTTTTCTAATGCCATAGCAAACGAAAATGCTATTAAAAGAGCTGCGGCTCAAAATGCTAGAAAATGGTATAATGCACAAGCGCAAAAAGTTTTAGAATATATAGAAAGCAAATACCATAAAAGTTTTAAGAGTTATGACCAAGCCAGAGAATATTTATTTAATAAAACAGAAATAAATAATCTTAATATAAATATTCCAAGAACCAGAAATAAGGTTTCTCACGATTTAGATATTACTAATAGCCAGAAGAATTCAGGCTTAAAAAACCTAAAAAGATTACAACAACGAGAAAGTGAGATTAGAAACGGGAGAATTAATAGTTCTCTTTATCCTGATGTAAGAGTAAATGGGATTCCATTAAAAAACATTCGAAGCATACAGGATATTAACAGAGAGAGAGCCAAGTTCTCTAATATAGTAGATTTACACTGGA
>NZ_CAZEFZ010000071.1:0-4291 GCF_964511145.1 Tenacibaculum amylolyticum | reverse complement strand
TGAATTAGGCTTTATGAAAAACAGACTAGGTTGGTACAATCTTAGACCACAATTAGAGCCTGATGCATTAAGAGATAAGAATGCTTTTTATCATAATTTAGATTACTGGGATCGCATAAACATGATGCAGTTTTTAATTCATTATGAACAATACAAAAGATACAGTAGTCCTCCTTACGTACTTAGTGCAGAAGCAGCAAGAATATTTAATCAATTTAATAATAGAATAGATATTGCTAATACCAATTTTATAGAAAATAAAGTTAGAGATCAATACGAAGATTATACAGTCTTTCATCCTTTATATTGGAAAATAATTTTAAAAAACAAATATCATAACAACCCTTTTGCTGCTGGTTCTGCTAAACGAGATCATAATAGATTAAGAGATCAAACTATTGCTAATCAAATACGCAGAACTCCTATAGGTACAACTTTAAATGTAGATAATATTGTAAGAAAGTTAGGAATAACAGATGCAGATCAACAGGAATGGTTAAATGCAAACCCAAATAAAGCAGCAGAATATGTTAACAGATTACGAGCTGCTGCACAACAAGATAGTGAAGATACATCAAACCCATTACCTACCGATGAGGAAGGAAATGAAGAACCAGAAGGACAAGCTGAACAATTAGAAAGAATAAGAATTTTACGTGAACTAGCAGCAGGGGCTAAAATTGTTAAATTTATTAGAGATAAAAGGTTAACAAATCATAACCAAAAAAGATGGCTATATGATAACCATAATCAAGCATTAGAATTGATAAACCTATTCAATGTTTATAATCTTAAAATAGATAATACAATTGCTGAAAGTGATAGAAAAGAAATAAATTCTTCTATAGAATTAAATAACTTTATAATAAACTCTAAAAATGTATTATTTGAAAATGAAGAATATACAACTACATCTTTAGGGGGAAGAGATAGATTAATTAACTTTTCAGCTGAGTATCTTGAAGGAGTTCATATAAATGCGCGCTTAAAATGTAAGTTAGACGATGCTAATACTTCTACTAATGAATTTGAAATAGTAAGTTTAAACACGAAGCTAACAGGTTTTACAACTTTTGTAGACTGGGAGCAAGATGATTATGCTATATTTTCAGAGATTGGAGATATAACAAAAATAAAAGTAATAGCGGATATTAAATATGGTTTGCATATAAAACCTTTATCTATATCTTTATCATATGAAGAAGCTGCTGAAGTCTTTTTGAAATTAAATAATAAAACAGGTGAAGCAATTAGCATCTGGGGTATAATAGGAAATTAAATAACAATAAAAATGAATAACTCAATTGAACCAAGCTTAATCGGACAAATAATATACTATTTTTTCACATTAGCTTCTATAGCTATTATTTTTTTAGTATTTAAACTATACTTTCTAATCACAAAATATTTGAAAGTAAAAACTAAATACCTAGAAAGCAAAATAAATGAATAACTACTTTTAAACCTCTTAGATTTTTCTAAGAGGTTTTTATAATTTTATTTTACTAGTATGTACAACCCAGAACCTATTAGTAGCGGTATTCCACTTTTAATAATTTATATAATAATATTATTATTGTTTATTGGTATTTTATATATAGGAATTAGGCTATGCTTTTTAGTAATGAAATATTTAAACCTTAAAATTAAAAAATTAGAAAAAGAGATAAAAAATGACTAATTCATTCGAACCAAATCTAATAGCTGATATAATTCAGATTACACTACAAACTATGTTTATTGTAGTTATATTCTTAATCTTTAAATTATATTTTTTAATCACAAAATATTTGAAAGTAAAAACTAAATATTTTGAAAATAAGATTAATGAATAACTACTTTTAAACCTCTTAGATTTTTTTCTAAGAGGTTTTTATAATTTTATTTTACTAGTATGTACAACCCAGCCCCCATTGATACAAGCCCGACTTTATTAATAATATATATAGTATTGACTTTACTTTTATTTCTTTCTATCTATTTAATTATTAGGTTATTTTTTCTTCTTTATAAGTATTTAAAATTGAAAATTAAAAAACTAGAACAAGAAATATAAAAGTTAGGTATTGTTATTAGTTATATTTACTATATGAAAAATGAAGAAATAAAAAGAATAATTTTATTATTTGAGGATAAAAAAATTAAAGCTGTAGAAGCTATAGATCAAATTAATAAAATCTCAAATAAAAATTTAACAGAAGATGACTTATTATCTTATTGGAAGCATACTACATTAGATGATTTTATAAAGTTATTACTTACAGATTCTATTGTCGAATGGAAGAGTTTAAATGATGAAAAATCTTTAAATCTAATTCAAGAAATAATTGATAATTTAGAAGATGATTCACTCATAAGTAAAAACTCAGAAGGTTTAGAAAAAAGATATAATAAACCGAAGGGAACAGTTTCTGATTTAGTTTTTATCGAAGGTGTTAATAACCCTATTGAAATACTTAAAAAACTAAAGGAGAATACAGTTATGCTACTTTAATAGTATTTCATACCTCTTAGTTTTTTTATTAAGTCAAACTCAAATACAAAATGAAAGATATGCTAGACCTAATACAAGAGGCGAAAGGTGTAATTAAGTTTTTATTACTCTTTACTTTGGTAAGTTGTAGTTCCTATCAAAACTATGGTGAAAAAAATGAAGTTAAAGAAATTTTAAATTTTCTATCAACGAAAAGGTCTGTATATTATAAAACTATAGACAAAGACTTAGGTAAAAGTATTGATAATCTTATAGATATAAACTTTTTTGAATTCGATTTATGTAACAGTAATAAAAAAGAATTAATCACTAATGAAGAATTAAAATTTATAAAGCAAAAATTTAAAGAAGTAAAAACTATAAATTTAAAAAAAGCATTTAATGAATTAAATGTAACTAAAAATAAAAATATAAAAACAGACTATATTTCTCTACCTGTTATTTTTAGAAAAGGAACAGCTGCCATGTATTATGAAAGTGCTAGGTATGGAGGGGCTTTTAATCTATTAATTAAGAAAAATAATAAATGGAATATAGTTTGCTCTAAAAGCACATGGATTGAGTAATTGAAAAATTTTTATTTAATGCATTTAAAAGGTTGGTATCTTGATTAATACCAACCTTTTTTATTTATCGAGTTTTAGCCTTAAAACTCACCTTCTCAATATCAGATTTTTTAATATAATTGACAATACTATCATTTTTATCAAGTATTATAAATGCTGTTTCGTTTTGACCAATTATTATTTGAGATTTTTTTAAAATGTTGTGATTATTACTATCTAATAATTTAGTGGAGCTTTTTCCTTGTTCGTAAAATAATTTAGCATAGGATTTCCCAAGTAGAAAACCATTTAGATAAATCAAACATGCAATAATTATCAGTACTAAACTATTCATTGAATCAATCTTATAAAAAAACATTAGTATAATTATCCATGAATAAATAATGACAATTAAGGAATATTCCCCCATTAAAATAGATAAAGCTAGATATACAATATAAGTTATTGAAAGAGAAATAACTAAAAACAAAAAAACATCTCCATAACTTAAACTTTTCCTCTTCTTTTTTTTGTTTTTCTTCTTCTTCTTCTTTTTGTTTTTGTTTTTGTTGTTTTTCTCCATTATAAATGGAATAAAAAAGCCCAAAGAAGCTAAAAATATAATAACTATTATAGTTATGAAGTCTGATAATAAATCTATCTTACTTAATGTGAAATTGTAAATATCTGTGCTCGAAAAGCTTTCAAAGTAATTAATTCCAAAAAAATTAAAATAACTACTTGTAAAAGCATAACAAAATATTGTAGTAAATACTGCTGTTGATATAATATCTTTAAAATATTTTAGATCAAATATTGACTTACTTACTTTTGATTCTTTATCAAACCATTTTAAAATTTCACCTAAATAGTTTAGATACTTTTTACTTTTTTTTAAGATTTTTATTTTCATGTATTAATAGTTTTCGGGGTAGCAAAAAAGCCATAAATTAATTACGGCTTTTTAATGAAATTATTTTAAAGAATCTCTAAATACTTAAAAGGAAGCTATTAAAATTCAACGTCTTGTATATTTACTTTTTCTTCGTTAATTATAGGATTTAATTTCCCTGAATAAATATTGTACTGTAACTCTGCTAAATTTCTGTTTTGATACCTGTTTTTATCTTGGTACACATAATGTTGTTTGTAGTCTTCAAATTTTTCTACAAAGAGTATGCAATCCCCATCGTAACCACTTTTAGAACCGCCGCGCATTTTCCCGTCGGTTGTTTGTTGAAAGATTACCAGA
>NZ_CAZEFZ010000070.1:158729-212417 GCF_964511145.1 Tenacibaculum amylolyticum | reverse complement strand
AAAACAGATTGCTTCGTTCCTCGCAATGACGCAGAGTTATGTCATTCTGAACTTAGTGAAGAATCTATCGCTAACAGAACACTCTATACAATAGATCCTTTGATTCCTAAGAATGGTATTATTACACTACAGACATTGCCTCCACCTTTAATTCAGCACCTACGTATACTATTATATCATTTTCTTTAACATCTTGTGGTGTTACTTCCGCTAAGATCTTTATATCTTCATTCGATTTTAAGAATAAAGGAATGCAGTTATCAAGTACTTTAATAGCTTCCATTTTTTGCAGGTAATCTTCTGTAGAAGCTACTTTTAATTCATTCATTTTCGGATAATCTCTAATGGTTTCTGTTACATTAATGTAATCATCATTCGCAGTAAATAGAATATCTGAGTTTTCTGGATTCTTTGTAGTAACTTCTCGCGATGTTGCTAATCTATACGCTCCTAATTCTCCAAAAATAGGTGAAAAACGTTCTAAGGCATATTTGTTAATCACATCACTACCTGTCATAGCAATTAAATATCCAACATCATTCAGTTCTACATTATCATCTAGATTATCGTTGTAAATATCAATATGAAAAGCCTCTATTCCTTCCTCTTTACTATCGTTTACATAATCTTTATTGCTATCTAATAAAATAACACGTCGGTTATTATTAATTAAGTATTTCGCAATTAATCGTGCAGATTTCGATGCTCCTACAAACACAATAGCTTCAGATTTCTTTAAGAATACACCAATCATTTTGGCTAACATTCTTGCGGTTGTTGCATTTAATAAAACTGTTCCTAACACTACCATAAATACTAATGGCGTAATGTATTCTGCTCCTTCTATACCCTGCATTTTTAAGCGCGTTCCGAATAACGAAGCAATACCTGCAGCTACAATTCCTCGTGGCCCTACCCAACTAATAAAAATCTTCTCATTTAGTTTTAACGTCGATTTATGGGTACTGATAAATACGCCTAACGGACGTACCAAGAACACTACTAGTCCGAATAATACAATAGTTCTCCAGTTGAATATCAATCGTAATTCCGACATATTCATGTTTGCAGCTAGCAGAATAAATAATATTGAGATGAGTAATACCGTTAGCGACTCTTTAAAGTATAATAACTCATCAAAACTCTTTAGCTTACTATTAGCTATTACCATTCCCATTACTACTACTGCTAATAACCCTGATTCATGTGCCAATAAATCTGACAATACAAACACTAACAGTACCATAGATAGTGAAACTACATTCAATAAATAATGTGGCACAAACTTTCTATTAATAAAGAAGATCAATGCCTTTGCAAAAACAAATCCTAAAGTAGTTCCGAATAAAATAATTTTAAAGAACTCCATTAATGCTGTTTGTGTAAAACCACCTTCTCCTCCAACGCTAATAAACTCAAATACCAATACCGCTACTAAAGCTCCAATAGGATCAATTAAGATTCCTTCCCATTTTAAAACGGCTGCTACATCTTTTTTAAGCGGTATATTTCTTAGAATTGGTGAAATTACAGTAGGTCCTGTTACGATAATTAACGATGAAAATAACAACGACATTTCCCAGCCTAAGTTGAAAATATAGTGAGCAAAAACTCCAGCCCCAAAAAAGGTAACTACAGAACCTAAGGTAATTAATTTGGTAATTACTGGCCCTACATTGTTTATCTCGCTTTTCTTTAAGGTTAATCCACCTTCAAAAAGAATAATACTTATGGCTAGCGATACAAAATAAAAGAGCCCTTCTCCTGGAAACAATCCTTTTTCTCCGTTCCAAATAGGTTCTATCCATTTGCTTCCGTTCTCGCTAAAATATTCTGCTGCAATAGGCCCTACCAATAATCCTATAAGTATTAAAGGTAAAATTGCTGGAATCTTAAATTTCCAAGCAACCCATTGTGCTAAAATTCCTAAAATAATAATGCCTGCTAATTCTAACATTCGTAACCGTTTTGTGTAAAAGTAAGTTTTTTTATACTATCATAAAACTTTATATTGTGAGTTTTTAAATAGATAAAATTTGACCAAAAAAATCTTGATTGGTTTGGCTTTTTCCCCAAATTTAAAAGCTAACCTTTTTGAAGCCATTAGAACTGCAAATATGTTTGATGCTGAGTTAGTTGCAGTGCATGTAGGAAAGAAAGATTCAAAAAAAGAACAAAATTTACACACTGTTTTAGAAGAAGCACCAGCAATACAAAATACCTTTACTACCGTATGGAAAGAAGGAAATCCTGTAGATATTATTCTTGATACTTGCGTAAAAGAACAAATTGATTTGCTGATTATTGGTGCTTTACAAAAAGAGAATCTCTACAAATACTACGTAGGTTCTATTGCAAGAAAACTGACTCGTAAAGCTCCTTGTTCTGTACTTTTATTAATAAAACCTTCTGTAGAAAGAGTGCCTTGTAAACATATTGTTGTAAATGGCTTACAAGACGATTCTACGCCAGATACTATTGCCTATGCTTTTAATGTTGCACATAGTTTAGATTGTAAACGTGTTACTATTGTTGAAGAAATTAGCCAAGATACTGTAGCTATTAAAGTAAGCGATGACAAAACATTAAAAGAATGTACACTAAACAAGGAACGTATTGAAAAGCGTGAAGATTTACGTGTAAAGAGCATCTTAAACAATATAGACACCAACGATATTAAGGTAAAAACACAAAGTATCTTTGGGCGTCGTGGGTATTCCATTGGCCACTATGCAAGAGTAAAAAGGGCAGATTTATTAATTATGAATAAGCCTAAAAAGACGAGGCTTGTAGATCGTATTTTCCCACACGATCTGGAATACATTTTATCGGAACTTCCTACCGATGTTTTAATTGCAAAATAGTATGACTAAAAAAAATAAATTTCAAAGTTTTGTGAGTGAACTACCACAAAACTTATTTTCTGGATTTGTAGTTTCTTTAATTGCACTTCCACTTGGTTTAGGATTGGCCTTAGCTAGTGGTGCTCCTCCAATTTCTGGTATTATTGCTGCTATTATTGGTGGTAGTGTGGTAGCCTTAATTGGTGGATCGCAAGTAACTATAACTGGGCCAGGAAATGGTTTGGTAGTAGTTATTTTAGGCGCTATTACTACCTTAGGAGCTGGCGATATGCAACAAGGTTTTTTATACACCTTAGCTGCCATTGTTCTTTCTGGAGCCATTATGGTTATTCTAGGTTTTTTACGAATGGGATCGTTGGGCGATTTCTTTCCTGCTTCTGCCATACAAGGAATGTTAGCTGCTATTGGAATTGGAATTTTTGCCAAGCAGTTTCATGTAATGTTAGGAAATACCAATGCTAAAGGAAGTATTATTGAACTAATGCTTCAAGTTCCTGAAGGTATTATAAATTACACTACTACCAATAGTGCTAGTGTATTTTGGGCTGGTATGATAGGAATTATCAGTTTGCTCATTATGGTGTTTTATAGTAAAATCAGAAACAAATACTTTCAGCTAATTCCTGCTCCTATGTGGATTGTCGTGCTCTGCATTGGTTTGTATTATTATTTCGATTTCTTTTCTGCTTCAGAATATCCAATAGCAAAGAGTTTACTAATTAATTTACCAGATGATGTATTGGCTAGTTTTGCCTTTCCAGATTTTGGAAAAGTGAATGACTTAGAATTTATAAGTGCGGTAATTTCTATTACTTTAATTGCTAGTATAGAGAGTTTATTAAGTATTAAAGCCGTAGATAAATTAGATCCTTTAAAAAGACGCTCTAATATTAATAAAGACATTCGTGCGTTAGGTTTTGCAACGATTATTAGTGGGTTTTTAGGTGGTTTAAATGTAGTAACTGTAATTGCCAGAAGTTCTGTAAATGTAAATAACAACGGAAGTAATCGTTCTGCTAACTTTTTTCACGCTTCGTTTTTAGTAGTGTTTATTTTATTGTTTGCTACTGAGCTTCGTAAAATTCCGTTATCTGCACTTGCTGCTATTTTGGTGTATACAGGATATAAATTAGCTTCTCCAGAAAATATTCAAAAAGTATTTAAAATTGGAAAAGAGCAATTAGCCATCTTTTTAATTACTTTATTTACTACAATTGCTACCAATTTAATTACCGGAATTGCAGTTGGTATTTTGGCAACATTTGTAGCGCATGTTATTATTAGTAAAGACATATTTCTTTTCATTACCAATTTATTCAAGCCTAATGTATTAATGTTTAAAGAAGATGGAAAGTACTATGTAAGTGTAAAGAACTTTTCTAGCTTTTTAAATTATACAAAGTTAAAAACGAAATTAGATCAGATTCCTGAGAGTTGTGATGCTATTATCGATTTTTCTTTGTCTGATTTTGTAGATCATTCTGTGTTAGAAAACCTAAATGATTATGCCGAGAGTTTTAAGAGAAAAGGCGGCTTTTTTGAAATTGTTGGTCTCGACAATCACAATGCTGGAAGTGAACACCCATTTGCTTTACGAAAAAATGCAGGTTTTCATATTCCTTCTCCCACAACAACTACGATTAATCTTACCAAAAGACAAAAGGCATTACAAAATGTTGCTAAGGAGTTACATTGGGAATACGAACCTAATAGAAATGTAGAGAGTCTTATTGAGCTTCCTGATTTTGGTTATTTTAAAACCAAAAAAATAAAAAAGGTTTCGAATATTTTATCAAACGATCGTTGCGAGTTGTTTGATGTAGTATTTCATGAAGGTGAATTATTTGCCAAACAAATCGTGAAAACAACAATGTTATATATCGATATAGAAGCACCAATTCCTGCTTTTACATTAGACAAAGAGGGAATTTTCGAATATATTTATCATTTTGCTGGTTTTAAAGATATTAATATTGATGAGCATCCCGATTTTTCAAAACGTTTTTATCTTTCTGGAAAAGATACTGAAGCAATTAAAAACTTATTCTCTAATGAGTTAATTTTGTTTTTTGAAAGCAATCAGTATTATCATATCGAAGCGAATAATCATGGTTTACTAATTATTGGTAGAGAACGATTGGCTGGAATTAAAGAAATAAAAGCCTTAGTTGATTACGGAACACGATTAAGACCTTTACTTTGCAATCAATATGAAACTGTTGCGCCTTTACTATAAATAATATCTAAATACATACTAGTTGATAGCATTACCTAACATACCAACCCATAAAATAGCGATTAAAGTAAAGCCTATGGCTGAAAATTTAATTAGAAAAGGACATCCTTGGGTTTTTGAGAATAGTATTGTAAAACAGAATAAAGAAGGAAAGTCGGGTGATTTAGCGGTTATTTTTGACACTAAAAACAATAAGTTTTTAGCCTGTGGGTTTTATGATCCTTTCTCTCCTATTCGAATTAAAATATTACAAGCAAATACATCTGCAACAATTAATGCAGAATGGTTTGCTTCTAAAATTGAAGCTGCGTATCAAAAGAGAATTCCTTTACTTCAAACAGACACCAATAGTTACCGACTTATTTATGGGGAAAATGACGGACTTCCTTCCTTAGTTGCTGATGTATATGACAATGTATTAGTAGTAAAACTATATGCTTCGTTTTGGTTTGCGTATTTAAAAGATATTTTACCTAAGCTTATTGCTACTAGTAAAGCTACTACTACCGTATTACGATTAAGTAGAAATGTACAAAAGGAACAACATACAGATTTTAAAGACGGGCAAATTTTAGACGGTACGTTAGAAAATGAAGTTATTGTTTTTAAAGAACATGGTGTTAACTTTTCTGCCAATGTTATTCATGGACACAAAACAGGCTATTTTTTAGATCATAGAGCAAATCGTAAAAAGGTTGGTGAGTTAGCGAAAGGAAAAACAGTATTAGACGTTTTTTCGTATGCTGGAGGTTTTTCTGTACATGCTTTAGCTGGAGGAGCTACTGAAGTTGAAAGCTTAGATATTAGTAAACCTGCTTTAGAAATTGCCAAGAATAATGCAAAGTTAAATCCTTATACTGGAAAACATACTACTATCGCTGGCGATGCTTTTATTGAATTACAAAAGTTAGTAGATAAAAAAACGAAGTTTGATATAGTCGTTATCGATCCGCCTTCTTTTGCTAAGAATGCTGCTGAAGTTGACAAAGCTATTGCTGGTTACCGAAAGCTTGCAAAGCTAGGGTATAAACTAGTTAAAAAAGGTGGTACGCTTGTATTAGCTTCTTGTAGTTCTCGTGTTACTTCTGATGACTTTTTTATGACTGTAGAAGAAACACTACGAAGAAACGGTGCTAGATATAAAGTACTTGAAAAAACATTACACGATATAGATCATCCTATTGGTTTTAAAGAAGGTGCTTATTTAAAGTGTGTGTATCTTCAAATTGATTAAAGTTATTGAATATATCTCAATCTTAGTTTTAGTTTGGTTTTATTCCAATACTAAATAAAATAAAAAACGACCTCCTAATCAAAAAAATAAAAATCAAGTAAGCAGTAGTGGCTGAAAGATGAAAAGCTGTTTGAGCGATAGCGAGTTCTTTTCATCAAAGGAAGGTTCCGTAGTATTTTATTTTTTTGATTAGAAGTCTTGATTTTTGTTTCTTTTTATCAAGAAAAAGAAAAAGCATTACAATAACTATACTATAAAAGTTAATACTTCTCAAATAAATTATCTAAAGAAACTACTTAATATAAATTCTACTTATGAAGATTTATAAGAGACTCGATAAATCATTTTTTTAAGTCATTACGAAGCCTAAAAAACTAAAAAGTAATCTTAACTTTATGTAATAAAGATTGCCACAAAACTCCATTTTATTCCGTTTTTCGCAATGACGTTCTTAATTAATAATATCGAGCTCATCCTAACTAAAAACGTATTCAATAACTAAATTTACTATAGTAATAATTTTACTCCACAATCAAAACCCTTTTTTCTTCATTCCCTAAATTATCAATTACAGCAATGATATGTTCTCCTATTTCAGGTTTTAGAGCAATTTCATGATATTCTTCTGTTTCTTTGATAAAAGTATCGTCTAAATACCAAAAAATGCTCGCTGTAGGATCTGCATGTGTTAGTTTTAAAATTACAGGATTTACTTCTCCATTTGTTCCCTTGGTTAAAGAAATTGTTGATTTATATTTTGTTGGAAATACAAAGTCTATTACATTTTCTCCTACAGGCACACAACCATTTTTGAAAGGAGGTAATTTTCGGTAATTTGGATTTCGCTGTTTGTAATAATAAGCGACTAGAGGCGGCAATACAAAATAAGTTTTTGCCGTAATATTTTCTATAGCTTCACAATTGGAATTAACTCTATACGTTTCATTTTTGTCCATTAACACTTCTATATGATATGGACAAGGAGTTGCTCTGACTCCATTTTTAGTTACTTGTTTTGTTTCTGAAGGACAAATAGGTAATGCAATATAACCACTCTCTGAACAAACTGCTACAGCTTCTTCATCTTCATACGGTTCTAAAAACCATTCCGATTTTGGTAAAATATCAAACACAGAAAACATTAATGGAGATGCACTTCCCACACCTGTTACATCGGGTCTTCCTTCTCCATCTGAATTTCCTACCCACACGCCTACTACATAATTCGCTGTAGCTCCTATTGCCCAAGCATCTTTGTTTCCAAAACTAGTTCCTGTTTTCCAAGCTATTTTTTGTGAAGAATCGTAATATTTCCACGCTTGGTCTGTAAGCGGCCTGTTTACTTCTGTTAATGCATTTAATGTAAGATAAGCTGCTCCTGCATCTATATAATTAGTCTGAGCTGTGACTTTTCCAAAATTCACTACTTCATCAAATAGATAACTAGGATTTTGAAATTCTTTAGTATAATAACGATGTTTTACTGTTTCAAAATGATTTACGGTTCCTGCATAACCTGCAAACAATTTACATAAATCCCACAAACTTGCTTCTGCTCCTCCTAAAATTAAGGACAGTCCGTAATGATCTGCCGATTTATTAATATGCTTAATATCGTATTCTCTTAAGTTCTCTCGAAACTTCTCTAGTCCGTACCGTTGTAACATTCTTACTGCAGGAATATTTAACGATCTAGTTAATGCTTCATTCGCAGGCACTGCTCCATCGTAAGATAAATCGAAGTTCTTGGGCGTATATCCAGCAATTTCTGTAGGAATATCTTTTACCAATTGACTAGGCAGTAACTCTCCTGATTCTAGCATATGCGCATACAAAAACGGTTTTAAAGTACTTCCTGTACTTCTGGGAGCTACTACATTATTTACATCTTTTTGATGTTTACTTGTTGTTGGAGCATTCCCTATATAAGCAACTACTTTCCTTGTGTGTACATCTAATACCAAAACAGCTAAGTTATGTACTTCATTTTGTCGCATGAGTTCATAATGTTGTTTTGCTAACATATATACTTGCTGTTGTATATTTCTTTGTATTGAACTATGAATTTTCTTCCCTTCATGTTCTTTTTTTACTTCTTGCACAAAGTGCGAAGCAAATGAAGGTAATTTATAAGGACTTTGAGGTAATTCTTCTTCAATAGCTAATTCATAAGTAAGATTGTCTATAATAGCTTTATCATATAGTTTTTTAAGTAATCTATTTCGTTTCTTCTTTAATTGTTCCTGATTTTTTCCTGGATAAATTAAAGAAGGGGCATTAGGTAATACTGCCAAAGTTGCACTCTCTGCCCAAGAAAGTTGATTGGGTTGCAATCCGTAATATCGCCAAGCAGCCATTTCTAAACCTACTACATTTCCTCCAAAAGGTGCATGCGATGCATATAATCGTAATATTCTTTCTTTAGAATAACGAAATTCTAAACGGGTAGCCAATACCAATTCCTTAAACTTTTCGAAATAGGTTCTTTGTTTGTTTTTTCTAGATAATCGTATAACCTGTTGCGTAATAGTACTACCTCCTCGTACAATTCTATTGGCTTTTCTATTTTCTAAAAATGCTTTTCCTATAGAAACAGGGTTGAATCCAAAATGTTTATAAAAATGTGCATCTTCAAATTGTAAAATACATTGCTTAAACTTATAAGGAACTGAGTCTAATTCTGGAAAACGCCATTGTCCGTCTGAAGCAATCGTAGCTCCTAATAATTCGTTATTACTAGCCGTTACTACTGTAGATGTAGGATCGTTAAATAACTGTTTAGGTAATGAAAAGTAATAAACAATCAGAAGAATACTAATTACAATAGTTTTCTTTGGGTGTTTTTTAAAAAGATTCCACAATACTTTCATTTACAATTTATTTCAAGCTTTCATTTCTAGCTCTAAAATACTGTTATACAATCGTAATTCTAACTTTTTTTGTTTTCAATCTCGTATTATTCAAGCTTTGCACTAATCTCTTTGCTTCTGAAACTGGTACTGCTATAAAAGCACAATCTTGTTTTAATTCAATAACTCCTAATTGATCTTTCGTTAAATTCCCTTTCTTAAAAAATAATCCTGCTATATCTCCTTTAGAGATTTTATCTTTTCTGCCTCCAGATATAAACAATGTTTCCCAATAACGAGATTTTATCGTTGTTTTCTCAGAGATATTTGCATTACTTGTTTTCTTAATAAACGCTGGTAATTGTTCTTTTTGCCATCTTAAAACATAAGCAGTTCCTTTAGCATTTACTCTTGCCGTTCTACCATTTCTATGCGTAAATTCCTCTATTCGTTGTGGTAATTCATAATGAATAATATAATTCAATTCTGGTATATCAATTCCTCTAGCAGCTAAATCAGTTGCTAATAATACTTGACTTGTTCCATTCCTAAATTTTATCAAAGAACGTTCTCTATCTCGCTGCTCTATACCTCCATAAAAATTACTGTGTGCGATCTTATTCTTAGTTAAAAAATTACTCACATATTGAATGCTATCTTTTAAGTTACAGAAAATAATTCCTTGTTTGTTTCCTATATGATGTAATAATTCCAGTAAAGTTTCATTTTTATTTTTTGAAGGTGAGACTACTGTTTTTATTGCTAATTTTTTAGATTTCTTACCTGTTAAATAATTCAATATTGTTGGATTATCTAAACGTACAAAGCTTGGAATTTCTGCTTCTTGTGTTGCAGAAGTTAAGATACGTTTATTAATACTTGGTAATTGCTTGATAATCCCTTTCATTTCGTATTCAAAACCAACTTCTAATGATTTATCAAATTCATCTAGAATTAATGTTTTAATACTATTCTTAGAAAAACGATTGTTTGCAAAATGATCTGCAATTCTACCTGGGGTTCCTATTAAAATACTTGGTGTATGTTTTAATTCGGTTTTATCTTTTGCCATTGCTCTTCCACCATATACTGCATTTACTTTTAATCCAGTTCCCATTTCTCGAATTACTTGCTCTATTTGAATAGCCAACTCTCTAGAGGGTGCCAAAATCAATACTTGGACTTCTTTATTCTCTGGATCGATTAATTTTAATGTTGGTAATAAAAAAGCTAATGTTTTTCCTGTTCCTGTTGGAGAAAGAATTATTGTATTGGTAGTTATATCTACAGTTGCAAGAGCTTCTTTCTGCATTTCATTTAACTCATTGATATTTAATTTTGCTAAAATGTCTTCCTGTGTCTTAATTGTATTTCCCATAAATATCTTTGAAGTTACTATTTAATTCACTGCCAAAGATAACGAGGCTTTTATAAGTATAGAAGTAAAATAACAACTATAAGACATTATTTAAACTAGGTACATAAGAGTAAGACTTAAAACGTCTTTTTTTTCTTTCAGTTTACTCCTCTACTCAACCTCATTTATTAACGTTTTTCTAACATAACGCTAATTTATAGCTAATGTTAGTTTTTCGCTGACTTCCTAGTTTCGCGCCACTAATTAATCAATCATTAAAATTAATAATTATGAAACTTTTTAAACTAAACTATTACGTAAAGTTATTTTTACTAGGATTATTTGTTACTACTTCTTTCAATGCCTGTCAAGACAGTGAAATCATTTCTAATAATCCTGATTCTGTAATTTCTATCGATGAAATTCAATCTGGTAAAGAAGATTTTAATCCTGTTGCTAATAGAGGCGGTTCTTCTTTTTTAATTGCTCATGAAAATTGTGGTGGACATACAATTGAGCGTCATATTAATAAATCAGATGCTTATTTACGTAATCGTTTAAATACAAGTGGTATTAGTGCTGCCAGTACTTTTTATGAATTAAATCAAGCTGGACAAGTTATTTACAATGCTATTAACAACAATAGTAGTCGTGTAAATAGTTGGTTAAATGGCAGCGGCGGACACCGATTGGTATTAACCTACACACATCGTAGAGCTATTGGAAAAGTGTTAAGAAGAGGCGCTTCATCACCTAGTAGTTCTAGCAGATTTAAAGTTGTTTTAGAAAGAAGAGGATGCTCTGGTTATGCTTATAAAATTCTTACAGCATATCCTTACTAATCACGACAAAATAAATTATAGCTTCAAGTAGCTTTAAACACTCTAAAAGTTCTTATTTTTAGAGTGTTTTTTAACCTTTATAATCTATGGATTTACAAGAAACACATCCCTTACTTTTTGATTTTTTTGCTGGATATTTTCCTGATGCTGATTTAGATGGTTTAACCGATAAAGAAGTTGTTTTTCGATTTATGGAACAAAATACTCCTGAAATTGTTTCGGAAACGCAAAACGCATTAACTACCTTAAACAATGACCCAATTGTATTACAAAATATTGCTGATGAAGCCAATCGATATTTTGAGTCTTCTGAGGAAATAATGAAATGGTTAGAAATGATTAAAGAAACTTTTAACACCAACCTTTAATATAAAAAGCATATATTTACATCCAGAAGAAAATACGTAAATTCTTTATTTACACATTCGTTTTCCATCATTAAGGAAGAAAATTGGGAAAATGGATGCTTTTCTTACGGAAAATCTCCGTATACCTTAATTACGAAAGTAAAGGTGTACGGAGATTTTTTTATACACCTATACTTTACAATTTCATATTAATTATTAAAATTTTAAACCATGAAAAAAGTACTTATTGGTATTGGTGTATTCCTACTCTTAATTGTTATTGGAATATTTTTTCTTTTCCCACAAATCTTATTCATTTTTCCATTTACTCAAAAATGGGCTTTAGAGTTAGAAGGAGAACAAGCTGCCACATTCTATTTTAAAAATGAAGCTAAAGATAGCTTGTACATGAAAGGTGTTATTTACAGCAATACCTACAATGAACTTACTAAAGTATTACAAGAAAACTCTAGTATTACCACACTAGTTATGGAAGAAGTTCCTGGCTCTATAGACGATGAAGTTAATTTAATAGCTTCTAAAGAAATCAGAAAACATAACTTAAACACTTACATTCCAAATAATGGTTGGGTTGCTTCTGGAGGAACCGATATGTTTTTAGCTGGTGTACAAAGAAATATTGCTTTAAATGCTAGATTAGGAGTGCATTCTTGGGCTGGACTCGATAAAGTTGCTAAAGATTTCCCAAAGGATGCCGAAGAACATAAGAAATACTTGAACTACTATAAAGAAATGGATATTCCTACCGATTTTTATTGGTATACCTTAGATGCTGCTCCTGCAGAGAGTATTCATTGGATGACTCCATTAGAAATTAATAAATATGATGTTGTAACTCCTACGTTAGATTTAAGTGAGTTATTAGCTACACAAAAACAATTAGCTTCAGATGAATTTGCAGGAAGAGCGGTTGGGAAAAATCAAAAAGCACAAAAACTTATTCGTAATCGTTTTCAGCAAATAGGCTTACAATCTTTTTCTGAAAACTACGAGCAACCTTTTACCTTTCAAAACGAAAAAACGAAACGTACTGTAAACGCTACCAATTTAATTGGCTATATAAAAGGGAAAAAATATCCAAATCATTATATCGTAATTGGCGCTCATTATGACCATGTAGGTATTATAAAAGATACCATTTACAATGGTGCAGACGATAATGCTTCAGGTACCTCTGCCCTACTTACATTAGCTAAATATTTTAGTAAAAAAATACCAGATCATTCTATCATTTTTGCTGCTTTTGATGCTGAAGAATCTGGATTATGGGGATCTAAATATTTTGTCGATAATCCGCCTGTTTCTTTAAAAGATATTCAATTAAATATTAACTTTGATATGATCAGTAGAAATCCTAAAAACGAGATTTATGCTGTAGGAACATATCAGTATCCTAAATTTAAAGTAGCCATCGATAGCGTAGCGAAATATGTTCCGTTTTTGCAAGTTTCTTTTGGTCATGACAATCCAAATGATACCACTAAAGACTTCTGGATGCGTTCTTCAGACAATGGGCCTTTCTTTGAAAAGAACATTCCTAATATTACTTTTAGTGAAGAAGATCATCCTGGATATCATCATCATTCAGATGATTTTGAGAATACCAATCCTGAGTTTTATAAAAACGTGGTCATTTTAATAAAAAATACCATTCAACAAATAGATCAAAACATTTTAGACTAATCACAAATGATTACTGCTAATTCAATAGAACAAGCATATCAACGTATTCAGCCTGATATTATTAAAACGCCTTTGGTTTACTCACAGGAATTAAGTAAGATCTCTGGCGCTAATGTCTACTTGAAAATGGAGCATTTACAACAAACAGGCTCATTTAAGATTCGTGGTGTACTGAATAAACTTTCTGATTTAGATACAGAAGCTTATCAAAAAACATTTGTGGCTTCTTCTACAGGAAATCATGCTGCTGCATTTTGTTTTGCTGCTGAGAAGTTCGGGTTTCAAGGTGTTTTATTTTTACCTAAAAATATAACTGATGCCAAATTAAATGCTATTACTTCTCCTAAAGTAAAAAAGGTATTATTTGGGAATAATAGTGTAGAAGCTGAACACAAAGCTACAATGTATGCTAAAGAAATAGATGGAATACTCGTACATCCATATAATGATCTTAAAATTATTGAAGGTCAAGGTACATTAGGAGCAGAAATAGCAACACAACTTCCTAATATAGACGTTGTATTGGCTCCTGTAGGTGGCGGTGGACTTATTTCTGGGTTGAGTATTTATTTTGCTGAAAAGAACACTTCTGTTATAGGTTGTCAACCTGAGAATGCTTCAGAAATGTATGAATCTATTATAAAAAATGAGATTGTTCCTCCAAGTGAACTAAAAACCGTGGCAGATGCAGCGGCTGGTGGTGTAGAAAAAGATGCTGCTACCTTTCATATTTGTAAGCAATACCTAAATGGTTTCGAAATTCTTACTGAAGAAGCCATCAAAAAAGCCGTAGCTCTTTTAATGAAACATCATCAAATTATTGTGGAAGCTACAGCTGCTTTACCTGTAGCTGCTTTATTAAATAGTTCAAATTATAAAGACAAAAATGTGGTATTAGTTCTCACTGGAAAGAAAATAGATAAAAACTTATTTAAAGAAATACAAAATACTTATGACTACTGTAATTAACTTAGAAACTATTACATCAATTGTTAAAGATATTGATGTAGTTACTGCAATGGAACAAGGGTTTATTGCCTATAGTAATAACCAAACTGTTGTTCCTCCTGTTGGTGAATTGTTATTTGAAAAACCAAAAGGAGATGCACATATTAAATACGGGTACATTAAAGACAATGCTTATTATGTTATTAAAATAGCTTCTGGTTTTTACGAAAATGCGAAACTTGGTATTCCTTCTAGTCAAGGATTAATGCTAGTATTCGATCAAAAAACTGGAGTTCCTAAATGTGTGTTATTAGATGAAGGTTTTTTAACAGATATTCGTACCGCAGCTGCTGGTGCTCTAGCTGCTAAATACTTTGCTCCTAAAAATGTAAAAGGTATTGGAATTATAGGAACAGGAATTCAAGCAAGGTTACAACTAGAATATTTACTACAACAAACTTCATGTAAAGAAATTTGGGTTTGGGGACGTAATACGGAAAATGCAAAAGCATTTGCTAAAAATTTCTCAAACGACATTCATATTCATATAGCTCAAACTACACAGGAAGTAGCACAACACACTAACCTAATTGTTACCACTACTCCAGCTGAAGCTCCTCTTTTAAAAGCCGAAGATATTCAACCAGGAACTCATATAACTGCCGTTGGTTCAGATACGCATTTGAAACAGGAATTAGACAGTTTAATACTAAAAAAAGCAGCGATTGTTGTTGCTGATAGTTTACCACAAAGTAAAAGTAGAGGAGAAATTTTTAGAGCTGTACAAAACGATGCTATTACTGAAGATACTGTGATAGAATTGGGAAATGCCATTCAGAATAAAGCTTTACAACGAACTAATGATGAACAAATTACTGTAGTAGATTTAACAGGGGTAGCTGTGCAAGATATAATGATTGCTACTGCAGTATACAATACTTATTTACAAACAAAATAACAATATTAATTATGAAAAGAACTATATATTATTTCGCCATATTTTTCACGTGTTTTTCATACGCACAAAACACAAAAACAGAAAATATCTTAACTCTTTTTGATAGTAATAAAGATGGTGTTTTAAATCCATATGAAGCATTAGATGTACTACTTACATTAGAAAAAGAAAAAGGTAAAAAACTTTCAATTGAAGCTTTAAAAAAAGATTTATTAACTGCTAAAAGCGAGCAACAAAAAGAATTTAAAGAAGAGTTTCAAACAATGGATACCAATAAAGATGGCATTGTTCAGTTTTCTGAAGCAGATGAAGAAACTCTTAATTTCTTAGCTTTAATGGACACCAATAAAGATGATGCTGTTACAGAAGAAGAAATGTTCAACTTTGATCCAGAAAAAGCTTTTTTATTAGACGAAAAAGGAATTCAGGCTGAAGTTAATGCTATTTTCAAAGACTTGGGAACTGATGACTCTATTACGCTTAATGATGTTCCAAAAGAAGTTCAAGAACAGTTTGTTTCTATGGATCAGAATAAAGATGGAAAACTGACTAAAAAAGAACTCTTAGTATTTATGAGAGCTAATAATACTTCTGCTTATTTCAAAGTAAAAGGAAATGTAGCTTACATGAATGGTGTTATCTCTTCAAGTACTCCTGCACGAGTTTTAGAACTATTAAATAAACACCCTGAAGTAACAACTATCGAAATGGGAATTGTACCAGGTTCTATAGATGATGTTTCTAACCTAAGAGCTAGCTTATATGTGCACAAAGCAGGTTTAAATACTAGATTAACTCCAACGAGTATGATTGCTTCTGGTGGAACTGATTTTTTTCTTGCGGGTAAGAAAAGAACCGCTCCTAAAGGAGCTTCAATTGGAGTACATTCTTGGGGAGGTACAGTAGATGCTACAAAGCTTTCTAAAGATGATGAAGCTCATGAGAAATACTTACATTATTATAGAACTATAAACATTCCTGAAGACTTTTACTGGTATACACTAAAAGCAGCTCCAGCTAACGGAATGCATACAATGACAAACAAAGAAATTTCAAAATACAACGTTCAAAATTAAAAATAACTATGTTACAATATGTAAGCAACAAAGGAGGTGGAAAACCTGTAGATTTTGAAACAGCCATTTTAGATGGTTTTGCTGTAGATGGTGGATTGTATGTTCCTGAAACCTTACCTACATTTACTACAGAGCAACTTACTCAATGGAAAGATTTATCATATACCGAAATTGCCTTTGAAATTCTTTCTTTATTTATAGATCGATCGATTATTTCTGCTAAGGAATTAAAAGGAGTTTTACACGATGCTTATGCTCCTTTTGAAAAAGAAGAAATTATTCCTTTACATAAATTAACTTCCAGAAAGGAAACATACATCATGGAATTATTCTATGGTCCTACTATTTCTTTTAAAGATGTTGGTTTAGCTTTTTTAGTCAATTTAGTAAATTTCTTTTTAAAAAGACGTAACGAACGATTAACCTTAGTTGTAGCAACCACAGGAGACACAGGTCCAGCAACTGCTTACTTTGCTGCAGGAAAATCAAATTTAGATGCTTGGGTATTGTATCCTAAGGAACGAATTACGGAAGAACAGGAAAGACAAATGACCACATTACCGCATCATAATATTTATCCAGTAGGAGTTTCTAATTGTCCTGATGGTGGTGATGATTTAGATCTTGTAATTTCTAAAATGTATAAGGATACGGCTTTTAAAGAAAAGCTAAAACTATCTAGTGTAAACTCTATCAACTGGGGACGTGTACTAATGCAAACAGTTCATTATGTGTACGGATATCTTCAAGTGGTAGACTCTATAGGGGAAGAAATTAATGTATCTGTCCCTTCTGGTGGATTTGGTAATTTATGTGCAGGTTCTTTGGCAAGAAAAATGGGACTTCCTATTAAAAACTTTATCGTGGCTAACAATAGCAATGCTTGTTTACATAGAATTTTTTCTGAAGGTGTTTTTTCTAAAAAAGATATTATAGAAACACCTTCTTCTGCCATTGATATTTTAATTCCTTTTAACTTTTGGAGATACTTGTATTTCTGTGTAGATAAAGACGCACAAAAAATAAAAAACTGGATGGAGGAATTCCAACATTCTGGACTTGTAACATTCGATTCTGAAACATATAAATCATACAGTAAAGGATATCTTTCTAATAGTGCAACAGATGAAGAAACACTACAAATTATTAAAGAAATTTATACCAAAGAAGGATATTTGCTAGACCCACATGGAGCTGTTGCTGTATTAGCTGCAGATGCTGTAAAAAATCAATTAGGTAATGAAAAGTTAATTTGCTTAGATACAGCGCATCCTGCAAAGTTTCCGGAAGCTATAAAAACTGCTTTAGGAACTACGGAACTTCCTCTAGCTGCTACACATTATAGTATTGAAGCAGAAAGAAAACGATGCGAAAAAGTGTATTTGTGTAATTATAGCAATTTAAAAGAAGCATTGTTTGAAGTAATGGAAACAAATTGGGATTTAAAAAACAACTAACCTTTATGAGTTTATACACACATTTGAGTATTCAAGATATTGAAAATATATTAAGTACATTTTATACCATTCAAAATGTACAGGAAGTCATTCTTCTAAAGGGAGGCTCAGAGAATACAAACTACTTAGTAAAAACACAAGAGTTTTCATTTGTATTAACACTCTGCGAACAAAAAACAGTAGCAGAAGCAGAACGGCTTGCCTCTTTATTACAATACTTAAATGATAATGATTTCAAAACTTCTGAAGTAATTCATACATCTCAAGGGGATTTAATTACAACATTTAAGAATAAGCCTATTATTTTAAAATCATTTATTGAAGGAATCATTACAGAAGACTTATCTAATGATCAATTAGAAGAGCTTGGTAAAAAACTAGCACATTTACATCAAATAAAAGCTCCAGATTATATAACAGATACTTTAAATTTTGGAGTTAAGTATTTTGATAAAGTAAAAGTATATGCTGCTGGTTCTGATTTTGATAAATGGTTAACTCAAATTAAACTCGATGTATCTAAAACCTTTAGCGATAAACTTCCTAAAGCTCTTATACATAGTGATATTTTTTCTAGTAATATCATTGTAAATACAGCAGCAAATTCCACTACTATTATGGATTTTGAAGAAGCTTGTTACTATTATAGAGTTTTTGATATTGGAATGATGATCGTAGGAACTTGCAGTGCTAATAATGAAATTTCATTATCTAAAGCTACTCATATTTTAAAAGGATATCAGAAAATTACACCTTTATTAACTATTGAAAAAGAAGCTTTACAAATGAGTATTGTGTATGCTGCAGCTGCAACTTCTTATTGGAGACATCAAAATTTTAATTATGTAAAACCAAACCCAAAAAGGAAAGACGATTATATAGAAATGCAAAGACTTGCAGATTTTGCTCGTGCTATTCCAAAAGATGTATTTAATACTATCTTTAATTAATAGAAAAGGGACTAAAATTTAATTTTTAGTCCCTTTTTACTATTTAATTCTTTTGATATAGATTCTTATTCTTGGTCCAGCTAAGTATTGTTTCGTCTCTAACTGAAGATGGATTTTCTGGTACTGCTTTATAATATGGATCTCCAACATCGTAACCTACAGCAGTTAGTTTTGCTTCTCCGTTACTCATAATATCAATCTTAGTGTACCCAAAGAATTTTGCTGGACCAGGACTTCCTGCATTTCCTGCAATTACTTGGTATGTCCCTTTGTTTCCTGGTTGCATTCGTTGATAATCGTGTACGTGTGCAGATAACATTGCAGTAACTTTATTCTCTTCTAACTTAGGCCATAGAACAGGTCCTTCTGGAATTCCATGATGTCCTGTATGTGGTTTTCCATCTACATAATATGGTTTATGACCTAGTACAAAAATATGTTCTATAGCCGGATCATTTTTATAAGCTTCTACTTTAGTAATAATCCTATTTGTTGGTATTTGTCCTTCCAAACCATACGGATTTTCTTTTGTAGGAGCATTATAAGTATCTGTATTCATAACAATAAAACCAATATTTTTTCTTGTAAATGCAAAAGTCATTTGATTATTAATACTATCGTTTCCTGTAATATGGTCTCTATCTTTAGGCATAAAATCTGCCATATGTTTCATCCAAACTTGCGTAGCTCCTTTCAGCGGCCATTCATCATGATTTGGAACGTTATAATCATGCCAATACAACATTTCATGATTTCCTGGAACTGCTACGGTTTCAATATTCGATGTGCTTATTGGGCTGAAATCTGTGTTGTTATATAACTTTATCCAAGCCGCTAATTGATTATTAAGGTTTATTGTATCTGTTTCTGCCAATACCATATCTCCTAAAAAGAAAAATAGTTCTGGTTTGCGAGGTAAATTAGCCACTTCTGTCCAAATTCTTTTCATTGCAGATAAATTGGCTGTAGAAGCATTTGTTGCGGTTGTATCGTTTTGTTGATGTCTATCTACTCGATTGCATCCAAGAAATACAAAACTAAAAGTTATTGAATCTTGCTTTTGATAGGTTTCTTTTTCTGAATTAACTTTTTCACTTTCTTTTTTCTTAGAATTACAACTTACCATACAGCACGCTAGTAATAATAACAAAATGAGTTTTTTGGTTTTCATGATTTTCGGAGGGTTTAATGTTTTAATTAATTATGTTCTAAAATCTACTATTATAGGAGTTTTAGACGATGTTGGATTCATATATAATTCAGTTTCATCAACAAACTGAATCGTTAATAATACTTGCATCACATCGAATTTAAAAATTGCATCTAACTTTTCTTTAACCTCTTCTCGTTTTTTTTCAGATATTTTTTCACTTATGAGTAAGAATTGAATTGCTCCTTGTTGTGGAGGATGTAAGCTTAATTGAATTTGAAAACGATCTACATAATCGTATAACCAATTAAATTCATTTAAAAAGTAGGCTTCAGAATCTATAGAAAAAGAGGTAGTATCTCTAGATGTTAATATCAAAATTCTCTTTCCATCTTTATTTTCAATTCTTCCTATATCTCCCATTAAATATCGAAATACAGGGAATCGTTTCCTAAGTAAATTTGTAACAATTACTCTTCCATTTCCGTTTATATCTGCATTTTCTATTTCTACAATAATATCGTCTAATAACTCAAAACATATTTCTCCTCTACCATAATTTCCCCATGCCCAAATACCTGTTTCTGCTGAACCATACAATGAATAAATTTGAGTAGTTCCAAAAACTTTTTTGAACAATCTTGCATGAGAATCTAATAAAAACTCGCCTCCATAAATTATCTTATCAATTTTGAGAGTTAATTTATGTTTTAGAACATAAGTTGCTAATTGCGCTATTTTTGTTGGAGTTCCCATTGCCAAATTAGCTTTAAACTCTGTTGCTGTATGATACATAATTTCAAAAGAAGAAGATGCACTTAAAGATATTGTTGTTGCATTGCATCTTTCTAAAATATCATCTAAAATACCAGCAGAACGGTACATATCTTTATAACTAAATAGATTTAATGCAATTGTTGTAGGAGTAACCATTCCATATTTGACTAATGCGTTTGCCAATAATTCTCGTTGGTATAGATTTTCTTGGATATCTACAGGAAAAATTAATGGTTTTGCGGAAGAACCTCCTGAACGTACAAGATACACACCTTTATTTTCTTTTTGTAAATCGAAATTGCTATGTAATACTTTTCTTAAAGTATCTTTTGCTATTGGTAAAACATGAGTAGCAGAAGATTGATCACTGTAAAAATCTTTAAACAATGATGATGTTTTTACTACTTCAAAATGTGTTTTCAATTTTTCAGCTATCATATGCTTTGGTTTTAAAATTTGTGTAGAAAGTAATAATGGAGTTGATTTAGGAATATTCGCTTATAGTTAATGATAAATTTTACTTTCTCTGATCTATTACTTAAGTTAGCCAAAGCATGTTTTATCCAACGTAAGCTAACCACTCCTTTTAATCGTCTATCGAAATAATCTTTGCTATTTTTAAATCTCGTTAATACAGGAGGAATATCAATATCATCCCATTTTGGGTATTTTTTTCTTGAAGCACTTCCTTGTACTTCTCTAACTTTTAAATAGTTTCCCATTAACAAACCAATATTTGCATTTTTATTTGCTAACATATTTCGTAATACACGATACCAGTAATCTATACCTTCGTAAAAAATATTTTCTTCAATATATTTCACACTACTTCCTAATGTTCTTTTTATAATCACATTACTTCCAACTCCCATATAAAAATTATGAGATGTTATCGTTTTTAATGGATGTTGAAAAGTATATAGCTCTGGTGTATGCCTGATTAGTTCTTTCTGTATTTTGTGTAACTTTGGATATACTTCGTATGTAGGAAACAATTGGATTCCTAGAATTAAAAAATCTATGTTATTATGCAACATTATTTCTTCTGTTACTTCTAATAAGTTTTCTTCATATATATCATCTGCATCCAAAAAACTCACTATATCTCCAGTTGTTTTTTTAAAACCTACATTTCTTGCATATCCTACTCCTCTATTTTCTTCTAAACGAATAATTTCTACTCTAACTTTTTCAAATCGCTTAGGAATATTGTCTAAGTATTCTAGTACTTCATTTAAGCTATCATCTGTACTTTTATCATCTACAATAATAACTTCATATGGCAGCTTCGTTTGATTTGCTAGCGATTCTAGTGTTTCTCTTACATAAAGAGCTTTGTTGTATAATGGAATAACTATAGAAAATTTCATGCATCACTTTTTAATTGCACTGGGTAAAATACATGCTCCGCTATGTACATTGATAATACTTTTTATTGCTCCTCTGTACAAACCTGTTCCAAATGATATTTCATTATAAGAAAGTAACATCCCCACTATATTCAGTTTTTGCTGTAATCCTTTATGCGTTACCGCTACTTTTTGTTGTTCTACAAATTCCTGTATCATATAATCTTTCCACTCATCTCTGATAACTTGTTGCCAAATATCAGTTGCGCATTCATCTTTAACATACATATCTACACCTCTTCCTCCACTACTTCTTTTCAATACCCAATTTTGATTTGAATTGCTGAATTTTTCTCTTTTAGCAGAAGTATCTAAAATGAAAGAAGGAATTAAAAACGCTTTTAAAAAGTTATACTCAGACATGCTTATGTAATCGAGCATGATTTCTTCGTCATACAACACAGAAAGAACTCGTTTATCATGCACTAAAATAATCGTTCTGAGATCGTTAATACATTTTTCACTTTTTATAAGTGCACTTAAAATATTCGTATCTATTTCTTTTAGCTCTTCTCTATCTAATTCTAAAATAAATTGAACTGCTTTATCATTATCTACATATAATTCTTCTTTATATAGAGTAAGTTCACTTGGAGAAATATCTTCAATAAGTAACCCTTTCTTTTTTAGTTCTTCAAAAAGTAAAAAAGCCTCGGTTCCTTTCTCTTTATTGTGTACGTAAAATAGCTTTTCATCTTTGCTAAAATCTTTAAAGATTTCTGAAATAAAATCTAACTGTTTATCAATTGGTTTCCAGTCAGTATCTGCTTGAGAAAGCTCTTTTAAAATCTTACTTAAATAATAACTCAACATCCATCCGTTAATAGGATATCTACAACCTATTTCACAGATTTTAGCCTGTCCTGTTTCATCAAAAATTATATCTGGTCGATACATTCCTACTTCATAAGAAGCTACGTTTGCTAGTTTTAGAATCTCTTCCAGCTTAGTATCCAATTGGTAAATCTGACGAATCCTTTCATCTAAGAAGTAGTTCGATACTATTTTTTCAAGGGTTGTATAGAGTAATTTTATCAACTTACTATATACTTCATCCTGATTTAAAGAAATCATTAGAGGAGTATTATTAAAAATTGTTACATCATGTGATAGTTCACTAACATAACGTTTCAATAACTTTTTATAATCTGCTATCGCTACTCCTCTACTTGAAATCTCGCAAGTTTTTAAACTAATATCGTATTCGTTTTCTAACATCTTCTTCACTCATTTATAATTAATTATAATATCAGAATGCTAGACTCTTCTGAATTATGTTTTATTACTTATTTTTCATTACATTCAATAAAAAATTACACTGCATACTCTTTTAACAACTCTTCGTGTAATACTCCCATTACTTCTGACTTTAATTGTAAATAGTCTTCTATGATTTCTTGTAAGTCATATTCTTCTATATTTACCTCAAAAGCTTTTGCATACGACGCTACAGAGGCAACTGCATGAAAGAAATGATCTTTTTCTGTTGGTCCACAATGTACTTGAATCCAAGCTAAAGCTTTATCAATTTCTAAATCAGACAAACGTCCTTCATCTTCTAACCATTTTCTAAATAGTGGAATGATAAATTCAACTTCTCCATGAGTATAAATTTCATGAACTAACGTGGTTAACAAACCAATCATTATATCTTTATTTCTCAAAGAATTTTTATCCTTCCAAGCTTTAAAATCAATAGCTTGTTGACTCAAATATCTATTGGACAACCAAGAATCATCTCCTGCAATACTGGTAGCCATATCGTAAAATAACTTTGAGTGTAATACTCTTCCAACTACGGCTAAATCTTCATCTACAATTCTATTTAAACTTGATACTGCTCTAAATAAATCGTACTCACTTTTTACTTCTTTGTTCTTATGAATAATCATAGTCATACGATTACTTAACCCTGCAACTGTCATTGCACTATTATTCGTTTGACTCCAGCTCTTAAAGAATAAATTCAAAGCATCTTGATGTTGCTTTTGAGCTGTTAATGCTTGGAATGAAGCTTCTATTTTTGAAAATTGCTCTTCTTGTTGTGGAAAATATTTTAAAAGTTGTGTTTTTAGATGAGAACTTTCCATTTGATCGATTACCGGTGTAATAATTGAAATTAAGCTCATGTTGTTAAATTTTAATGTTAGTAGGTTGTTTTGTAATGATATATACATCAACTACGCTTCAATTTTAAAATTTAAATCTGCTAACTATTATCATTTTACCACAAGCGTGTAAAATTCAGGCATGGAAGGAATTTTACACACCAAGAAATACCTCTTGAAATAAAAAATAAAAAAATAAACTCCTATTGATCAACATCTTATTTCATTTTTTTTATTAGTTTTAAATCAATTAACCAAAACCCTATTATTATGAAAAAACAATTATCTATTGTTTTATTCTTGCTGTCTATTATTGCAATAGCACAAGAGACCAAAAACAAACCATTTTATCGAGGAAAAATTTCATCAGTTGAGTATGTTTCTCCCCTGTCTTCTAGATCTGCCGATTTAGTTCCTTTTGTTGATGTTAAAAAAGAAGCTAAAGACAAAAGATCTATGGGAAATGTGGTTGTTTCTGGAAAAGACCCCCAAAATCGAGATGACTATTTTAGAAGAAATAGACACCCTCAAGAACAAAGTATACAAATGGCTAATGCAGGTTTAGTTTTTGATACTTACACTTCTAGCTCTCAACCTACAGACCCTTCATTAGCTGTTGGTCCAAATCATGTTATGGTTGTATTTAATACAGGTTTCATGATTTACGATAAACAAGGAAACCAATTACTGGGAGCTACCGCACCTAACCCTGCAATTTTCCCTTCTGGTGGTTGTTGTGATTTAACTGTTTCTTATGACAATGCTGCCGACAGATGGGTAT
Source organism: Tenacibaculum amylolyticum (assembly GCF_964511145.1). NCBI lineage: Bacteria > Pseudomonadati > Bacteroidota > Flavobacteriia > Flavobacteriales > Flavobacteriaceae > Tenacibaculum > Tenacibaculum amylolyticum. Next base: position 187,370 of record NZ_CAZEFZ010000070.1, on the reverse strand, counting down.
TATCTTTTTTAAATGGTGCCGGAGCAGGTGCTCAAATTGCGGTATCTGATGGACCAAACCCTTTAACTGCTGGATGGTACATTTATAATGTTACTCAAATACAAGATTACCAAAAGTTATCTATTTGGAGTGATGGTTACTACATGACAGATAACACAAATGGCTCTAACAGAGTTTGGGCTTTAGAAAGAGATGCTATGCTTGCTGGAAATGCTAATGCAGGTATAATAGGTTTTAATTTACCTAATATTGCTACTAGTGGTTTTTATAGCCCTCAAGTATTAAATGTTACCGACAATAATTTACCTGCAGCTGGAGGAGCTACTGTAGTCTACATGCAAGATAATGCTTGGTCTGGAGTTTCAACAGACCATGTAAAAGTATGGACTATTGACGTTAATTGGACTAACACTTCAAGCTCAACAGTATCTACTCCAACAGAAATTTCTGTAACACCATTTATTGGAGTATTTGATGGAGGAAGCTTCTCTAATTTACCACAACCTAATGGAGGACCAACAATTGATGCACTACAAGCTACAATTATGAATCAAGCGCAGTTTAGAAAATTTAGCACTCATAATTCTGCTGTTTTCAACTTTGTTGTAGATACAGACGCTTCTTCTGGAAAACTTGCTGGTGTTCGTTGGATGGAATTTCGTCAAAGTGGTGACAATCAACCTTGGTCTTTATACCAAGAAGGAACGTATAATGCTCCAGATGGAAGGCATGCTTGGAATGCAAGTTTAGCTATGGATGGTGATGGAAATATAGGTATGGGATATACTTCTTTATCTGGGCCAACAACAGCAACTACTACAAGAGTAAGTTCATACTTTACTGGACGATCTAACGGAGATCCTTTAGGAACTATGACAGCTATGGAAGGATTGATCGCAAATGGTAATCAAAATATTCCTGGTACGCGTTATGGAGACTATAGTAAAATAGACGTAGATCCATCTAACAATAGTACTTTTTGGTATATTACCGAGTACATGAATAATGGTAGAAAAGGTGTTGTAGGTACCTTTGAAATGCAACCTGCTGGACCACCAGACACTCAATCTCCAACAGATCCTTCTAATGTAACTGCATCTAATATTGGAGGTACTAGTGCAACCTTAAACTGGACTGCAGCTACAGATAACGTGGCAGTGGCTAGATATTTAATTTCTATTAATGGTAATCAAGTAGGTACATCTCCTAACACTACTTTTAATGTAACTGGTTTGACTCCTACTACACAATATACTGCTTCTGTGGTAGCTCAAGATGCTGCTGGTAATGTTTCTGGTAGTGCAACTACTACATTTACTACCATAGAAGGTCAGGTTACTTACTGTAACTCTACAGGTAATAATGTTAATGATGAATACATTAGTAATGTGACGTTAAATACTATCAATAACACTTCTAATGCACAAGGTTATTCAGATTTTACTAGTATTTCAACTGACTTAAACGAAGGACAAGAGTATACCATAAGCGTTACTCCAACTTGGACAGGTACTACATATGCTGAAGGATATGCTGTTTGGATCGATTATAACAATAATGGTGATTTTTCAGATAGTGGCGAATTAGTATGGTCTAAAGCTGCCTCTACAGATACTCCAAACACTGGAACCTTCACAATTCCTACTGGAACTGCACAAACTGCTGTTAGAATGAGAGTTTCTATGAAATACAATGCAATACCTACAGAATGTGAAACTTTTACTTATGGTGAAGTTGAAGATTACACAATTAATTTAAAAGCAGATACTGGTGGTGGAGATCCTAATCCTCCTACTGGATATTGTAGTTCTAACGGAAGAAATACTAGTGACGAATATATTTCTAGAGTTCAATTAGAAGGTATAGACAATACTACTGGTGCTGAAACTGGTGGGTATGGTGATTATACTTCTATTTCTACAACATTAAGTGGAACACATACCATTACTGTTACACCAACATGGACAGGAACTGTTTATAGAGAAGGTTATGCTGTTTGGATTGACTATAATAGAGACGGAGATTTTTCAGACCCTGGAGAGCTCGTTTGGTCTAAAGCTGCTTCAAGAGATACATCTAACTCTGGAACATTTACTGTTCCTGCATCAGCTCTTGCTGGAGCTACAATAATGCGTGTATCTATGAAATATAATGCAATTCCAACTGAGTGTGAAACCTTCACATATGGAGAAGTTGAAGATTACTTAGTAAACATTAGTAAAACAGCAACGCCTGGTGATGACTTAAAAACATTTACATTAAATTCTTTAAACAACATAAAATTATATCCTAATCCAGCTACAAATCATTTAAACATAGAAGTTTTAAACGGAGACTTTAGTGAAATAACAATATATTCTATTATTGGTGAGATTGTATACTCTTCAAAAGAAAAAGTAAATACAAAATCTACTATTGATGTTTCTCAATTTGCTACTGGTCCATATTTTGTGAAGTTTATTTCAAATGGAAAAGCAGTTACAAAACGATTTATTAAGAAATAAATATCGATAATATTTTAAACTCTAAAGATCACCTTGAAAAAGGTGGTCTTTTTTAATTTAAATTAGTTTTATAAAGTTTCAAATTCTATAAATCTAAAAAATTAAATAACAGACATCTGCCTTTTAACTAAGAGTAAAAAAACTAAAAATCTAACACTACAAACCTATAAAGCAAAACGTTAACATTTTATCATATTCATTACAAAAAACAAATTATAAGATAAAATAACTATTTTTTTAATACTTTATTTTAGAAAATAAAAATTGTTTAACGCTTTTTATTTTTTGATTTTTGATGCTTAAACTCAAATAATAACATAAATGAAAAACAATTTTAATGGAATCTTAACGATCCTGTTAACGTTCTTTATGCAATTCACTTTTGCGCAAGAAAAAACGATTACAGGTACGGTTAAAGATGCCAGTGGGCCTTTACCTGGCGCCAGTATCGTAATTAAAGGAACATCAAAAGGAACAGAAACAGATTTTGATGGAAACTATTCAATAAAAGCCAATACAGGCGATGTCCTTGTATTTAGTTTTGTTGGATTAACAACGGTTGAAAAAACTGTTGGTTCAGAAAGTAAGATTGATGTCTTAATGTCTGAAGATGAAAATTTACTACAAGAAGTAGTTATTACCGCAGTTGGAATTAAGCGTAAGCCAGATGAGATTACCACAGCTAATCAAGTTGTAAAAGCGGATGAATTAAACCAAGCAAGTAACCCCGATGCAGTCCAAGCCCTAGCTGGTAAAGTTTCAGGGTTACAAATTAACACCACATCTAACGGTTTAAATCCTAATTCTACAATTACATTACGTGGAACTCGTTCTATTTCTGGTAATAACTCAGCATTAGTAGTTATTGATAATATCATTTCAACTCAAAATGTTTTATCTACGTTAGATCCTAACACTATTGAATCTATCAATGTAATGAAAGGAGCTAATGGTGCTGCTTTATATGGTGAAAGAGGTGCTTCAGGAGTAATTATTGTTACTACTAAAAAAGGCACTAAAGATGCAGAAAAACTATCTGTAGATTTTAAGACAAGTCTTACCTTAGAGGAAATTGCTTTACTACCAGAAACTCAAGATCGATTTGGACAAGGATGGTCTGGAACTTTAGATTGGACAGATCAAGGATCTTGGGGTACTCAATATGACGGTACTTTACAAGTTACAGGAACACCAGATCTTACTACGGGCGCTTGGAGGTTATTTCCTTATGAACATATAGAGGATAATATTTTACCTTTCTTTACTACAGGTACAAATTTTCAAAACAGTGTTTCTTTATCTGGAGGGAATTTAAAAAATGGATTTTTAAATTTTAGCTACTTAAGACAAGATATTGGAGGTGTGATTCCAAATGATTCGAGAATTAAAAACAACTTTTCTTTAACTACGGGAAAAACATTTAATAAGTTTTCTATTCAAGTAATTGCAAGGTATACAACGGATGAAATTGATAGAGCTAATGGTGCTTTATACGAACGTTTAGCAAATACACCTGGTAATATTCCAATTGAACAGTTTGATAGCGGTAATAACAACGATCACTGGACCTTATTTGATACAAGTCCATATTGGACACGACAAAACGACCGTTTTGAGGGAATTTCTAGAATTATAGATTTATCTGCTGATTTACAATACAAATTTAATGACCACATAAGTACCATATTAAGATCTTCTATAAGAAATACAAATTCTGAAGGTCAAACTAAAAGAAATGGATTTGTAGATAATATCAGATATGTTGGAAACCCTAGAGATATCAGGTCTCAGTATTTTATAAACACTAGCAACGATCGCTTTGTATATACTGATTTAATTACAAATTTCGATTATAAATTAACTGATGATATCACATTTAAATCGAACATCGGTTTTAACATGACTGATGCTGAATTTGGTTCATTAAATGTAGGTGGTAATGATTTAAGGATTGATAATTTCTTTGATTTATCGAATGTTTCGAATGTGATTCAATACAATCAAATAAGATCACGTCAAAGAACCATGGGAATCTTTGGTAATTTCGATTTTGGTTATAAAGATTATTTATTTTTAAATATTACAGCTAGAAACGATTGGAATTCTGTATTACCTAAAGCAAACAGATCATTCTTCTATCCTTCTGTAGGAGTTGCTTTTATTCCAACAAAAGCTATTGAAAACTTAAAAAGTAAATTTTTACATAAGATAAAAGTATCCGCAAGTTACGTAAGAACAGGAAACGCTGCTGCATTAGCAGCTCACGAAGTAATTCCAACAGCACCACAAGCACCCGGGTATCCTTATTTTTTAAATGCGAACAATTCATTTGTTTTAGAAAGAGATAATGTTGATCCAAACATTAAAAACGAATTTATTACCAACTTTGAAGGTAATATTAACTTAGAGTTATTAAACATTAGAGGCCCAAGAATTACATTAGATGCTTCTTATACTTCTGGTAAAAACTCAGATCAGCTACTAAATATTACCAATTCATCTGCAACAGGTTTTTATACAACTTTAACTAATATTGGAGAAACTACTTCTACTTCATTAGAACTTGATTTAGGCTTTACACCTTTAAAAACGGAAAATTTCGAATTTAATGGTAGAGTTGGTTTTTCTACCTACAAAACTGTTGTTAACAAAGTAACTGACGATTCTAACATTGTAACATTAACCAATGGATTATCTGCTGTTGAAGGTGAAGAGTTTCCTGTTATTAGAGGAACAGCTTATTCAAGAGACGATAAGGGAAGAGTTATCTTAGATTCAAATGGAAATCCTATTAGATCATCAGAATTAAAAGTATTAGGTAAAACTACACCTGACTATATCTTAAATTTTGCAGCAAGTTTCCGTTACAAAAGAATACGATTAAATGCCGTAGCAGACTATAGAACTGGACATGTTTTTTATTCAGGAATTAGAAAACAATTAAGTTACCAAGGTAGAACAATTCAATCTACTTCTAATAACAGATTGCCTTTCTTATTCCCTAACTCTACAGTACAAGGAACTGGAACAGATAATACAACTGTATTAACTACAGCGGCTAATGCTGAAGGAGCTATGAGATACTATCAAAATAATTACGATTTCTTTGATGAAAACTTTATAACAGATGCAACTGCATTTAAGTTACGTGAAGTTTCTTTGAGCTATGATTTACCTGAAAAAATAGTGTCATCATTAGGTTTAACAAAATTTAATGTTGGTGCTAGTGGAAGAAATTTATTAATCCTTTTACCAGATGAAAATAAAGACTATAACGATCCTGAATTTGGGAATGGTATTGGAGATTACAGTTTTACACCTCCTACAAGATTTTATACGTTAAATGTTAATGTAGCCTTTTAATAAAATAATTATGAAACACATATATAAAATAATCGTAACCTTAGTAATTTTTGCAGGTCTTGCTTCCTGTGACGATTACTTAGATGTGAATAAAGATCCTGGTAATCCTGAATTAGCAGATTTAACTCCTAATGATATTCTTTCTGCTGCAGAATCTACCTTAGGGAGTTTGTATACAACACGAATGAATCAGTTAGGAAACTTAATGGCTGTCGCTTGGTCTGCCAACTTTAGTGATTTTGCCGATCCTTATGGTGACGAGTTTCGTTATAATTTAACAAGTGAATTTTATGATGATATTTGGGATAATATCTATTCTAGAACAAACAATCTAACCTTTATAGAAAATTTCCAAGATGGAAACAACTGGGACAACCACAGAGCAATTGCAAAAATTTTAAAAGCTTTTTACTTACAATATATTGTAGATTTATATGGCAGAGCTCCTTATAGTGAAATCCATAAAGGAACTCAAAATTTATTTCCAAAATACGACGATCAACAATCAATTTACAGAGCTTTAGTAGATGTACTTGACGAAGCAGTTGTTTTAATAGACAATGCTCCAAGTACCGCACAAGGTTTTGTTGGTTCTGAAGTAATTTTTGATGGAGATATGGAAGCTTGGAAACGTTTTGCTAATACTATAAAATTACGTTTACTCGTCCGTCAAACAGAACTGGCTACAACAGATGGAGCTGTTAACACCTATATTACAAGTGAATTTAACGAATTACAAAATTCGGGAGCACAGTTTTTAACAACAAATGCTGGATTAAATCCTGGTTATTTAAATTCAGATGATAAACAAAATCCTTTTTACGCTCGTTTTGGGTATAATGCCGTAGGAAATGTTACCAATGGTTTCAGATCTACAGGACCATCTGCATATAGCTTTAACTTTTTACAAAACACTAACGATCCTAGAATTAATAGAATGTGGCAACCAAACTCTAGAGGTGGTTTCTCAGGAACTTTACAAGCTGCTTCTGGTGGTAGACCTGCTTCTTTTGGTCCTGCTTTTATAGAGAGAGGAGTAGCTAATAAAAACGTGTATTTAATGTTAGCTTCTGAGAGTTATTTCTTACAAGCTGAAGCTGTTCAAAGAGGGTATTTAACAGGAAGTGCACAAGATTTATTTAATAGCGGTATTAACGCTTCTTTTGAGTACTTAGGAATTCCAGATGATGCAAATGCTTATATTACGAGTATTACTAGTACTCCTAATGTTGGTTGGACTGGAAATTTAATAGAATCTATTATTACTCAAAAATATATTGCACTTACCAGCACAAGTGGAATTGAATTATGGATAGAATATAACAGAACTGGATTCCCAGATGATTTACCTTTACCTAATGGTAGTGCTGCTGCTAATATTCCAGTGAGATTAATTTACCCTGCTTCTGAATATTCAGGAAATACTAACAATGTTCCTGTTTTAACAGGCGCAGATGCATTTACTGCTAAAGTATTCTGGGATGTAAACTAATAAACAAACAACATTCTTTTTGAATATGTTTAAAACAATTAAAAAAATGAAAACAAAAAATATACGAAATTTAATAGCTATTCTTTCTCTAGCTGTTATTGCTGTTTCTTGTGATCAAGATGAAACAGTACCTAGAGCTCCTAAAGCCAAAGTAGAATTAGTAGAAGAAACAATTACTGTTTCCGAATCTGGAACAGACGATCCTGATTTAACTTTTAGGCAAGATATTCCTACTATTCCACAGGTAGATGATCAATATACTTCATGGTGGGGACCTCCTTATCCAGCTGAACGAGGTGTAGAAATGCGAGTGGAAATTGTTGGTGGCACTGCAACAGAAGGTGTAGATTACGAATGGGCAGTTACTGCACCATCTGGTAGTACTGTTGAAGATGTAGGGTTTGAATATTGGGGTGGTAATGGACTATACTATTGGTTACCACCAGATGCTACAGCTCTTGAAAATATTATGAAATTAAGTAGTATGATTGTTATTATTAATGATAATATTACAGAAGGAGACGAAACTATTGAACTTCGTTTTTACCCAGTAGGTATGGGACTAGCAACGATAGATGATACGTTAACAATTACTATTACTGACTAATAAAGTATAGTTTATCTTACAAAAAACACCCTATCGATGTGTCGATAGGGTGTTTTATTTTCAAGGTTAATTTAAACTAAGTTATTTAACAACTTTAATCCATTCTCCTTTAGTTCTTGCTATATAATCGTTATTATACATTGCTTCAACTTGTATTCCTGGTAAATAATAATCTCCTAAATACGATGCATTTAGTAAAACATTAAATGTTTTTGTTTCGTATTTCTTCAATGTAAAATAGTTATGAATACTTGCATCTCTTATATCTGTATAATCTACTTTATCTGAAGTTGTATTCCCTCCAAAATCTGTGAAACGTGTATTAATCACTTCCCAACCAGAAGGTAAAAACTGTGTTAGTGCTACATTATCAACTTTCTCATCTGTTGTATTTCTAACTGTAACTTGTGCTACAAAATTTGTTCCTTGTGATAAGTTCGTCACATTTATAGCCGCCCCATCTTTACCTTTATAAATTATAGTAGCATCTAAATTCTTTTGAATAACTTTTTCCTCTCCTACTGGTAGAATTCCAGTATTATAAATTCTTACATATACTACTCCTTTAGACCCATTCGTTATTTTTAGTGAATTCTCTTTCTTTAAGTCTTCTAAATCAGCAATAACTAATGATTTAGAGCTTTCTATACCTTTATTACTTCCATTATTAAATGAATAGTTTACAGAAACACCTCTATTATCTCCATTCTTTAAAGTATACTGTCCCATAGCTAATAAACAAAAAGCAGTAGTTTGTGTACTCATCCATTGATTACTAGATAAGGCTTCAGCTATTTCTTTAGCTAATTTAATTGCTTTTACCTCATCATTAACCAATGTATAGGTTTCTAAAGACATTGCTTTATTTCTCAGTTCTGAACCATAATTTGAATAATATCTTTTCTGATATCCATTTGGTGACAATGTATTTAGAATTGCTTTTGCAATATTGCTCTTACCAATTAAGGCATATGCTCCTGCTAAACGTCTTTTTGCTTCATTAGAAATCCCTCCTGTTTCTCTTAAACGGTTCATAGAAGCTAAATCAGGGCTATTAGCTAAACTCAATGTATATAATCTATATGCTTGTGATAATGCATTGTTATAATAAGTAGTATTGTACCTCCAATTTCTAGCTTCTTTCTTTTGATAATTCACCCATTTCGATCTAAAACCAATCGGCAATGCATATCCTTTTTTAGCTGCTTCAATCATAAAATGTCCAGCATAAGAAGTTCCCCAACTATTTGCACTACTACCACCTGGCCAGTACGATAATCCTCCACTCGATCTCTGGAAGCCTGACAATCTTTGTATTCCAGCTTTTATATTTCTATCAATATCTTTTCGTTCTTCTTCTGGTAAATCGAACAATTCAGATAAATATAATTGAGGAAAAACACTAGATGTTGTTTGCTCTACACAACCATGTGGATAACGTACTAAATACCCTAAGCGTTTTGTAAAATTCATTGGAGGAATAGTAGACAATTCTATTTTTGCATTATTAGTTCCTTTCGTTCCAAAAGTTGCAAAATCAATCGTATTTTCCTCGTTCGATTTTAACACCAATTCTTTTACTTCTGTAGTTACTGGATTTGGATTTAGCACATCTATTTCTACTTCGTAAAAAGCTTTATCTGAACCAGAACTTGCTTCTACTCTTACTTTACCAATTCCTTTAAAGTCATTAACTTTTAAAGTAAAATAAGCCATTTTTTCATCTGGCTGATTAAATGTAATTGTTTGTGTATTGCTCCCTATAATAGTATAAGAAGGGTTTGGTTGTACTACTACATTTACTTTTTTTACATTTGGTTTCATTGCAAAAACAGTAACTGGTAATGTAACAGTTTCTGCTGGTGTTATTTTTCTTGGTAAAGAAGCTAACACCATAACAGGTTTACGAACAAATGCTGTTTTCTCTGCATTTCCATAAGCGCTATTTGCAGCATCTGAAGCTACAACCATAGCTCTTACAGAACCTACATAATTTGGAATCCTGATCTTATGCGTTTTATCTTCTCCTGCTTTCAATGTAAATGGCCCCATAAAGGTTACCATAGGCTTAAAGCGATTTGCTTTCTTATTTTTACTTCCAGCTTCCGCTTCATCTCCTCCAATACTTAGAATTTGATTTACTTTTCCTCCATACGCGCCAATAACATCATCAAAAATATCCCAAGTTCTAACTCCTAAAGATTGACGTGCATAGAATGTATACCATGGATTTGGTGTTTTAAATCTAGTTAAATCTAACAATCCATCATCTACTAAAGCAACCGTGTAGGTCATTGGTTGTCCGTTCTTTTCTTTTACACCTAAATTAATTGTACTTTCTGGTTTTAATTCATCTGCTAATTTTATTTCTGGCTCTAATTTTGTAGCTGGATCACTCACTAAAATTGGAATAGAACCATACATACGAATTGGAAGATCATTTTTAGTTTGTGCGTGTTGCTGTAATAAAGATACATTCACATAAATATTAGGTGTGTAATGTTCCAATATAGGAAAACTAAACTCAGTTTGTTTATCCGTAGTTACAGTCCAAAAATAATCTAAAACTTCTGTACCATTTTCTATAGTAATTAATGCTCTAGCTCCTTCTGATGATGGGAATTTAATTGTAGCTTCTTCATCTACTTTATAGGTGTCTTTATCACTAGAAAACACCAACATCGTTGCATTCGTTTTATCTTGGCTACTTCTCTTTTTTCCATACCAAGATGGCCAATCGAAATACACTACGGAAGATGTGACATGGTTACTATTCTTATCTTTTACTTTTATCAAATATCTACCCCAATCGTTTTTACTAATTTTTAAATTAAACGTTCCTTTTCCATCTGTACTAGTTGTTACTTTTCTAGTGGTGTAAGAATAACGTTCTTCTCTACCATCATAATATGAAAGTCCATCATTAGAAGAGCTCCACCACCATCTCCAATTCAATTTATATACTTCAACTTCTAAATTATTCGCTATTCCATTTCCTTCTTGATTAACAGCTGCTACATTAAAAGTATAATCCTGATCAGTAAACAAATAGTTTTTAGACTGTTGTTCTTCTGCCATATTAATTCCTGCATATGATGTGTATGGTGAAACTTTCATTCCGTAGACATCAGTACTAAAGTCCCCTCCATTTTCATATACTTTTGTAATAAAGGTAGCTTTTACCATTCCTGGAACTCTAATTCCCAAGTTTGGCTTTTTAGAAAAACTAGCGTTTCCTTGTTCATTTAAACTTCCAGAAGCTATTCTAGTTGTTGCTGTGGAGAATTTTCGGGTAGCATCGTCGAATATATAATTTGCGAATTTTGGAAATTCTGTTTTTGCCTGTGTAAACTTCGATTCGATGTCGTATTTCAATCCTCTAGCGATGGCACCATGTAACCATTTTACTTCTATATTCCCTATAATTGGTTCACCTGCCTTGGCTATTTTCTCTTCTGTATTGAACTTAATTTTTAAACGATTTGGTTTAATCGTTTCTATTTTTAAATTCTTATGGAATTTCGCAGTTCCAACATTTACTCGTACTTTCCAATTCCCTGTAATTGCTTCTGGATCTGTTTTTGGAGTATAGGTATATACATTATCTGGTACTTTGTATGTTACTTTTCTATCTATTATTTTTCCTTGTGGATTTACCAACTCAAACTTTATTGGGTGTTTCGTTGGAATTGGATTCGCTTCATCGTTCAACACAAATGTTAAGAATAACTGATCCCCAGGACGCCATACACCACGTTCTCCATAAATATACCCTTTGATCCCTTTTTGTGTTTTCGCTCCTGCAACATCAAACTTACTCATAGAAAGCGCATTTCCATCATTCAATTTGACATAGGTAGTACTATTATTAGTAGATGCAGCTGCAAAATATGCTCCTGATATTGCATTAAATTCTGCTACACCATCTGCATTAGTAGTTCCAGATGTAATTACTTGTTGTTGTAAATTAATTAGATCTACTTTTGCACCTGTAACTGGTTGCGCAGTTATAATATCTGTTACAGCCACAAAAACATGATCGTTATTTCCTCTTTTAACGATAGCTCCTAAATTAGAAGCTAAAATATTTTTACTGATTTTTTTATCTCTATAATACGATTTCTTACATGGATCTGAGCTTTCATTCCAATTGTAATCATCATAATAATAATCATCGTAATATGAATAATTATAAGCTCTATCGTATTCCTTAGTATCTACTTCTTTTTTACCAAATACAATAGGTTCTGTGCTTTCTTCTCCATCACAAGCATATCTCGAATACGCTTTATGAAAAGACAATTCTACACGATACATTGCACCATTTTCTACATCTACTAACTCAGATAAATCAACCGCAAACGCATTTGGATGTCCTAAATCTAATCCTTGATTTGCTAAGTTTACTGTGTATTTAGCTGTTGGTCTACCTACATAACGTAAATTCCCTTTATTGTTTAAATTATTATTCTGTAGGAACTGTAATACATTGTTTTTATAAATTTTATAAACTAAAACATCTACAGCTTTTAAATTCACTGCCTTAAAATTGATTTTTAAGTTATTTGAATTTGGTAAAATTGTTCCACTTTTTATAAAACTAATTTCAGGTTTTAACTGTGTAAAGTACAATGTTCTTACAACATTGTTTTTTAATGTATATCCTTCCGTATTCTTGATCCCTTTGAATACTTCTATATCTACTTTGTTTTTAAAAGATGCTGCTGGATAAATTGTTACAACATTATTTCTTACTTTATATGTAAACTTTTGTTTTTGTGTATTTACAAATTGAATTAATCCTTGTAAGTCTTGTGAAGTATTAATAGGATCTGAAAAGCTAATTTCTATACGTTGTTTTGTATCGTTAAAAATATCGAAGGATAATACTTTAAAATTGGATTTCCCTGTAATTACAACATCTCTATCTCCTTTAGATTCTGAATTTACAGATTTTCCATTCCATGTTACTTCTAATGTTTTATCATCTGCAAAACGTTGTATACTGTCTATTTTAAACTGAAACGTCGATGCGTAATCTCCAACATTATCGAATGTGATATTTTTAGACTTACCATCGTATCTTGCTTTTATAATTTCTGAAACTTGTTTTCCTTCAATTACATCGCTAGCACGTAATGTACCTTCTACATAATACCAATCTTTATCGTAAATAGAAGGCGCTTGTAAAGACACGTTAAAATTTAATTTTTTGGTTTTTAAAGCAACTGTAAAATTTGCAAGATCGGACGGCATATCACTGTACAACTTATCTAAATGTAATGTTGCTACATATTCTTTATCATAATCCAGTTTTTCTTCAGGAACAAACGATATAATATTGTTATCTAATAACACTTTTCCTTTCACTTTAGGCTGTAACGAAATTACATCGTCCAAAACTTTATCTACTGTTACCTTTTTATTCAGGTAAAACTTTAAGTTTGGGACAACTGAAATAGATTTTTCTGGGTATACACTTATGTATTCGCTAAATGCATTCGCATCGCTTTCTACATTTTCTTTTTGCTTACACCCAACCACAATAAATAGTAGTACTAAGAGACTGTTAATGATATAGTTTTTCATGATTTGCAGGTTTCTTTTTCTATGAGTTCAGTATCAAAATTAATAAAAACGAAGTTAAATCGGTTTTACTTTTAGTAAATTTGTCGTTTTATTTACAATAAGCGTCGTTTTAGATATGTTAGGACTTAAATTTGATACAGAAACTTCTTGGGTAGATGTTGCTAAAAATGGATTACAACAATTATTAACCGATCATGCTTTTGCAGAGCAAAAAGCTGCAAGTAATGCTGTATCTATTATTATAAATTATTCTGAGGAAACTGAATTAGTAAAAGATATGAGTGATATTGCTATTGAAGAAATGGAGCATTTTAGAATGGTTCATAATTTAATGGTAGAAAGAGGAATGGTTTTAGGTCAGGCAACTAAAAATGATTATGCGCTAAAACTTCAAGGTTTTTTCAAAAAAACTCCAAACAGAACAGAAGCTTTGATACATCGTTTATTAGTCGCTGCTTTAATTGAAGCGAGAAGCTGTGAACGTTTTAAGGTATTTGCTGATAATATGGAAGATCAACAATTATCTGATTTTTATAAGGATTTAATGATTTCTGAAGCAAACCATTACACTTTATTTTTAGGCTATGCAAGAAAGTATATGGATAGAGAAATTGTAGACCAAAAATGGAACGATTTGCTAGCTTTTGAAGCTAGTATGATGAAAGAAAGAGGTACTACTGCTAAAGTACATGGATAGTGAGATGTTAGATGTTAAGTAAATTGCTTTTTCTTTATTTATCTTTTTATAAATTAACATCATTTTTTATTGCCTCCGAATTAGAAAAGTAAAACAATTATAAATTTTAAATTAATATGAAAACAAAAATTAAAATTGCTATTGCTGCTATTATAGCAACAGGGTTAGCAGCTAAAGCTCAAGAATTCACTGAAGATGTTAAAATTAAAGGGAATTCAACTCAAAAGCATTCTTCCTTATCTTTTTATAGAAACGATAATGCTAAATTTATGACTATTGGGCATAGTGAACCTAATAACTTTAACTCTACTTTCGATTTTCATCATCATAATGGAAATCCTTTTCGTTTTTTAATCAATGATAATGAACTTTTACGACTTGCTGTAAATGGTAATGTAGGTATTGGGACGGCTAGTCCTACAGATAAATTAGATATTTATTCTAGTTCGGATTCCAATGAAATTGGGATTACGTTAAGACAAATGTTTGATAACGGTAATCATGTTCCTCAAAATTCCGGTATCTCTAGAATTACACAAAAAAGATATAACACTAACTTAGGAAATTATCGTGGTGAACTTACCATTCAATGCCAAGACTATGATAATGGCTATTATATGAGAGATGTTGCTAGTTTTTTAAGTAATGGTAATGTAGGTATTGGTACTACAAATCCTTCAACTAAGCTTCAAATTCAAGGAACTCCTGCTAACAACGTAATTGAGACTGAAGAAGTATTTAAAGTGAGTAGAGCACTTACTACTGGAGTTTCTTTTCAGCAAGCAGCAGCTTTTAAATTAGGAAGATGGGCTACATCTGGAAGTTCTTACAAATCTAATACAAGATTAGATATTGCTTTAAAGGGTAATAATCCAACATCTGATTATAACACAGATGTAAATGTTATGACACTACAAAATAATGGGAATGTAGGTATCGGGACATCTAGTCCATTATCTAGGTTACACATTTTCGGTTCGGGAACAGGAGATAAAGGTCTTACAATTCAGAATAATGTAGAGCAAATAGGAAATTCTGCCACTTTATGGTTTAAAAGTGCTTCTTCTAATTCAGACTATAGAAAAGGAGCTATAATGTTTGTTAATGATGGTCGTGGTCATGGTCGTGGTGATTTCGTTTTTGCATTGAACGATGCTTCTTCCTCTAGTGTTGCTAAAGCTTCTAATGCTAAAATGATTATAAAAAGTGAAACTGGTAATGTTGGTATTGGAACTAATTCACCAACACAAGGTAAGTTAGTAATAAAAAGTAGTACGCTACCTAGTCTTTCTGGAAATAAAACAGGTGGGCTTGCTGTTATTGGTAGAAATACAGAACTAGCTATGGGCGCTAGTTCTCAAATAAATGGTGGAAGTTGGATTCAAACTAGACACACTAGCTCTACATTTCCTAATTCTGCTTACCAGCTATCTCTTAACCCTCTAGGAGGTAATGTAGGTATTGGAACAGATGATACCCAAGGTTTTAAATTAGGTGTAAATGGTAAAATTGCTGCTACTGAGGTAAAAGTAGCTACTTATACTAATTGGCCTGACTTTGTTTTTGAAACAAAATATTCGTTACCAACTTTAACTGAAGTTGAAAATCATATTAAAGAAAAAGGACACTTAAAAAATATTCCTAGTGCTAAAGAAATTGAACAAAATGGTTTCTTTTTAGGTAATATGGATGCTAAGTTATTACAAAAAATAGAAGAGCTAACTTTATATACTATTGCACAAGAAAAAGAAATAAATAATTTAAAAGAACAAAATTCTAAAATTGAAACACAACAAAAGGAAATCGAAGCTTTAAAAAAACAAAACAAACTTCTTTTATCTTTGTTAGAACGAGTTTCTAAATTAGAAAAAAAAGTACAATAAAAAAGTAACAGTTTATAATAAGCAGCAGGTAATTACAAAATTAACTCCCTGTTGCTTATCAAATATTCAATACTGAAAATACATGTTTAGCAAAGAAGAATCGGCAAAAATGCGAAAAGAGTTCTGGACAAGCTTTGGTAAGTCTTTTCCTAGAAAGTGGTTGTTGTACAACACCAATATTAAAGGTTTTTCATTTAAATTTCAAGCAGATAGAAAAAAAGCTTTTGTTACACTTGATATTGAAAACCCAGAAGAGATTGCTAACGAATTATTGTACGATCAGTTACTTTCTTTACGTAAAATATTAGAAACAGAGTATTTACCTGAAGTTATTTTTGACCCAGCTTTTCAATTAGATAGCGGAAAATATATTCATAGAATTTACGTTCTCCATGAGAAGAAATTTAGTATTCATAATAAAAATACTTGGCGTGATTGCTACGAGTTTTTTGTAGATACAATGACGCAATTTGAATTGTTTTATTACGAATATGAAGATTTTATTAAACAAGCAATTTAAGTTTTAAATCCCCTAATTATGAAACAACTCAAATCCCTAGCCTTAGTAATTTTACTATTTTCATTTTGTATTTCTTGTTCTTCTAACGAGGATATGGAAAATCTTGATTCAGATTCAGGAACTGAAAACACCAATGTGTCTTCTTATGAACAAGAAATTCTTGATCTCATTAACGCTCACAGAACAAGTAATGGTTTAAGTAGATTAGCCTTATTAGACGCTATTAAAACTCAAACAAACGCCCATACAGATTATATGATTAATGCCGGTGCTATTTCTCATGATAATTTTAATCAACGTAGTGCTTATTTAAGAGAAAATGCTGATGCTAGAAGCACTGCTGAAAATGTAGCTTCTGGATACAGTACTGCACAAGCTGTTGTAAATGGTTGGTTAAATAGTCAAGGTCACCGACAAAATATTGAAGGAAATTATACGCACTTTCATTTAACTGCAAAACAAAGTAGTAATAACAGATGGTATTATACCAATATTTTTATTAGACAATAAGAATAACTTTTATAACACATAAAAAAAGCACCCAAAAGGGTGCTTTTTAACTAATTCAACAACTATTATATATTATCTTCTAAAAGAATGAAATACTAAACGGGTAATTTGGTGTTTCATCATTATTTGCTCTAATAGCATTCATGATTGGAAAAATTAGGTAAAATATTCCTAGCACTAGAAAACCTAACAATCCTAAACCAAATAATAATATTAAAGGAATACACAATAAAACATATAGAAACATAGAAATTCTGAAGTTTATAATTGCCTTACCATGCTCATCCATTCCTTCTACTTCATCTTTCTTAACTGCCCATAAAACTAAGGGCACTATCAATCCTCCAATTCCTGTAACAAAGTCTAACAATTGACTTAAATGTGTTAATACCAATAATTCTTTATTTTTTCGCATTTTTTGATTGTTTATGTATTATTAAGACGATTTTTTTTCTGTTTTGTTACACTTTAAGCTGTTTTTTCGTTTTTTCACTTTTAAAAATTATTCAAAAAGCAGCTGCTTTATATTACTTTCCACACTGTAAAACTTCGCCTAAATTTCACGCTATAAGTCCGTATATTTGCTGCATGATTCAAAATGATACCATTATTGCTTTAGCAACTCCTTCTGGTGTTGGAGCTATTGCTATGATTCGACTTTCTGGTGAAGATGCTATTACGATTGTAAATTCTTTTTTTAAATCGATTAAAAAAGATAAATCTTTATTAGATCAGAAAACACATACTATTCATTTAGGACACATTATAGATAACGGAAAAGTTCTTGATGAAGTTTTGGTATCAGTATTTAAAAACCCTAATTCGTATACGGGCGAAAATGTGATAGAAATTTCATGTCATGGTTCTGTTTTTATTCAGCAAGAAATTATTCAGCTATTTTTACGTAATGGTTGTAGAATGGCCGATAATGGTGAGTTTACCATGCGTGCTTTTCTAAACGGAA
Organism: Tenacibaculum amylolyticum; assembly: GCF_964511145.1. Lineage (NCBI taxonomy): Bacteria > Pseudomonadati > Bacteroidota > Flavobacteriia > Flavobacteriales > Flavobacteriaceae > Tenacibaculum > Tenacibaculum amylolyticum. The sequence goes on along the minus strand of NZ_CAZEFZ010000070.1, from coordinate 169,241 downwards.
AAATGGATTTAAGTCAGGCAGAAGCGGTTGCAGATGTTATTGCATCTAACTCAGAAGCTTCTCATCAAATGGCTATTCAGCAAATGCGTGGTGGTATTACAAATGAATTGAAAGAGTTACGTGGACAATTATTAGATTTTGCAGCTTTAATTGAATTAGAATTAGACTTTTCAGGTGAAGATGTGGAGTTTGCAGATAGAACAAAGTTTAGAGCATTGGTTACGAAAATCTCTACAGTTTTAAAACGCTTAATAGATAGTTTTGCTTTTGGTAATGCTATGAAAAATGGAATTCCTGTAGCTATTATTGGTGAGCCAAACGTTGGAAAATCTACTCTGTTGAATGCCTTATTAAATGAAGAGAAAGCCATTGTATCTGATATTGCTGGAACAACCAGAGATGCTATTGAAGATGAAGTAATTATAAATGGTGTTGCTTTTCGCTTTATCGATACCGCGGGAATTCGTGAAACAGAAGATGTAGTAGAAAGCATTGGTATTCAAAAAGCATATGAAAAAGCTGATAAAGCACAATTGGTAATTTTCTTAGTCAACTCACAGAAATTAATTACTGATAGTGATACAATTCTTGAAGAAATCATCAATATCAAAGATCGTTTTAGTAATAAACGCTTACTTGTAATTGCTAATAAAATTGATACTACTTCTGATAGCGAAAAAGAGAGAATTAAAGAGTTAATCCCTAATATTTTATTACTATCTGCCAAGAAGAAAGTTGGTGTAGATACCTTACAATCTGAATTAACTTCATTAGTAAATACAGGAGCTTTAAGTAATAATGAAACTATTGTAACAAACTCTAGACATTTCGAAGCTTTAAATAATGCCTTAGAAAGTATTCAATCTGTAGAAAATGGTATTGAACTTGATATTTCTTCAGATTTATTTGCAATCGATATTCGTGAATGTTTACGTTACTTAGGTAATATTACTGGAGAATACGATGTGGATAAAGATATTTTAGGTCATATTTTTTCTAACTTTTGTATTGGGAAGTAAATGTTATCATATTTTATGATAGAATTATATAAGAAAATAGTAGCTTTTTTATCACAACCCTATCCTTTCTATTATAAAGGAAAGTCTTTAAAGGTTGTTTCTTTCTTGATATTTATTGTAACATTTCTTTTTCTTTATTTTTATGAGCCTTTTGTAACAACTTATGACCCTGTGTATAAAATGGATTATTTCTGGATCGTTATAATTCGCTCTTTCATTCCTGTAATTATAATTTCGCTTTTATCATTTTTAAAATTCGCTTTTCCTAGTGAGAATAGATGGAACATAAAAAAAGAAATAATTTTAATTGCTATATTTCTTCTTTTAGTAGGAATAACTCAATTTCTAATTCGTGATATTATTTATGACCTCTCAGACAATTGGTCTTTGTATTTTTTTATTACTGATATAGAACATACATTTTTAATAGGATCATTATTAATCATTATTGTTATTTCTTTCAACTATAATAGATTAAACTCAAAAAATATTGGAACAGCTCATGAATTAAGTTATTCTTTAAACTCTAATAAAAATACCCAAACTCAAACTGTTTTAGTAAGTCCTAAAGTAAAAAGTGAAGAGTTTGTTTTAAATGTAAATGATTTCTTATATGCTAAAGCCGTTGGAAATTATGTCGAATTACATTTAAAAGGTGAGGAAAAAAACTACATTTTAAAGCGTATGACTTTAAAAGAGCTTATAAATGCTTTAAAACAGTATCCTAACATTTTTAAAACACATCGATCATACATTGTAAATTTAAATTTCATTGAAAAGGTTTCTGGTAATGCACAAGGATACAAACTTCAATTATCTTCTTGTGAAGAAGAAGTTCCTGTAGCTAGAAATATTATTCCATCATTTGATAATAAGGTAAAAGAAGTATAAACTTTACTTTGTTATTCATCACAAATTCTTGTTTTTCATAAATTATAATGCTTTTCATCACAAAAGCTTGGTACTAATCACAAACTATATTTAGCACCTCTGTTTTTGAATAATTTTGTCCAAAAATTAGAATGGGAAGATATGACATATACTATTGTTAGTAGTGAAATATTAATTCAATTAGATATGTTTTTCTCCCTTGAAAACAACAAAATATAAATTAAAAATAGAATTATGATTTACAAGAAATTGCTTTTAGTATTAGTAGTTGTAGTAAGTTTAGGATTTAACTCTTGTAGTAGTGATGGAACTAGCAACAGTATAGATGGAACCAATTGTACTGTAACAGGTGAAGGTACAATGGTTACACAGGTATTAAATTTATCCAATTTCAGTGGAATTAACGTCTCTATTGCAGGAAATGTAACTATTAGTCAAGGAGCAACTCAAAATGTTGAAGTAATAGGACAAGCCAATATAATTGCTGCTTTATCTACTTCTGTTAGTAACAATTTTTGGAATATCGGTTTTGAAGGAAATTGTAGTTATAACTATAATGAATTAACTATAAATATTACTGTTCCAAATATCAATCAAATAGAATTAAGTGGTGCCTCTGATATTGTTGTTAATGATTTTAATAATCAGAACAATCAATTAATGCTAGATTTAACTGGTACAGGAACGTTAACTTTAAATAATTTTGAAGGAATAACTTCAATAGATTACATTTCAAGTGGTAATGTAAAAACAAACATAAATAAACCAATTTCAACATTAAACACAATGGATGTTACTATCTCTGGTACAGGTGATTTAAGTATTAACGAAGCAGGTATCATGCTAGATAATCTAAATATTAGCCTGATTGGTGATGGAGATTATAAAGGGTTTAAAATAGTAACTGAAGATTGTACAGTTACAACAACAGGAACAGGTAATGCCGAAGTTTTTGCTAATAATACATTAAAAGTTACAATAAGTGGAACAGGAAATGTGAGTTATAAAGGTGCTCCTACTATCACACAAAATATAACTGGTACCGGACAATTAATTGATGCTAATTAATTTTTTTATCTGAGCATTTTGAAATTCGTAGTTCTTTGTTCGATTTTCGAAATGCTTTTTTGATTCTTAATAAACTAACAATAATCGTATGAAACAATACAGTCCTTTTTTAGCGCTAATTATTGTAATACTTACAGTTTTTTATAGCTACTACTCGTTAACACCTCACAGAATTTCCAATGCTTCAACGTCATTAACAGAATTTTCAACAGAACGTGCATTAAAACCACTTAAAGAAATTTCTAAAAAAGCACATTATTTAGGCTCTAAAGAACACAAAAATGTACGGGAATATATTGTTTCTGAATTAGAAAAGATGGGATTGGAAACAACCGTTGAAACACAACAAATATTCAGCTCCTATGGTACAGGAGCTAAAATCAATAACATTATTGCTACAATTAAAGGAACAAACAATACAAAAGCCTTAATGCTGAGTACTCATTACGATTCCGATACAAGCGCCTCACTTGGTGCTAGTGATGCAGGCAGCGGCGTAGTAACTATTTTGGAAGGAATAAGAGCCTATTTAGCTTCAGGAAAAAAACCTAAAAATGATATTATAATTTTAATAACCGATGCTGAAGAATTAGGACTTTTAGGAGCTAAAGCCTATAGAAAAACACATAACATTGAAGAAGTAGGTATGATTTTGGTTTTTGAAGCCAGAGGTTCGGGAGGACCAAGTTATACTCTTATAGAAACTAACGGTGGTAATAAAAATCTTATTAAAGAATTAAAAAAAGCGCAGCCAACATATCCTGTAGCTACTTCTTTAATGTATTCTATATATAAAATGTTACCTAATTCAACAGATCTAACTGCTTTTAAAGAAGATGCACCTGTTAATGGTTTTGGTTTTGCTTTTATAGGCGATCATTTTGATTATCATACTCCCCAAGATAGTTATAATCGTTTAGATAGAACATCTTTAGAACACCAAGCAAGTTATTTAATGCCTCTATTACATTATTTTGCTGATGCTGATTTGAGTAACTTAAACTCAAAAGAAGATTATGTATATTTTAATTTCCCTTTTTTTAACATAATCTACTACCCTTTCTCTTTTGCAATACCAATTGCCTTAATTATAAGTTTATTATTTACTGCAATTACCATCTTTGGTATAAAAAAGAAAAAACTTAATACAAAAGAACTTTTAAAAGGGTTTATTCCTTTTTTGGTAGCACTAGCAAGTACTGGAATTATAACAAAATATGGCTGGGAATTACTTAAAATAATTTATCCGCAATACAACGATATTAAACAAGGATTCACCTACAATGGATATACCTATATTATTGCTTTTGTTGCATTGACTCTATCTATTTGTTTTTTTTCATATAAAAAGTATTTTGATAAAAATGAACCAAAAAATTTATTGATCGCACCGACTCTTATATGGATTTTATTAAACATTGGTGTTGCCATTTATTTAAAAGGAGCTTCTTACTTTATTATTTCAGTGATTTTTGGACTCATAAGTCTTAGTATATTATTATTCTTAAAAACTACTAAAGAAAAAAAGCTACTCCTAATCACCTTTTTATCTCTTCCTGTATTAATTATTTTTTCACCCAACGTAAAAATGTTTCCTTCAGGTTTAGGTTTAGATCTTTTAATAGCAGGTATGCTTGTTGTTGTTCTTTTATTTGGAATATTGGTTCCTATTTTGTCAAGTTTCAAAAAATTTAAACTGCATTGGATTACTTTAGGTATTGCTTTAATTGGATTTATTACTGCCTCTTTTCAATCTTCATATACCGTAGATAGAAAAAAACCTAACGGTATTAACTATATAGTAAACATTAATGATAATAAAGCATTTTGGGCAAGTACAGATAATAGCTTAGATGAGTTTACACAACAGTTTTTTAGTGATACTATAACAAAGCTCCCTAAAAAATATTATAAATTTTACGAAAAAACGACAGTAAAATCCTTTAAACAACCTACTCTTACAGTGATAAAAGATACCATTGTAGATAACGAAAGGCAAATTAACTTTTCGATTACCAGTCATCGTGGAGCTAATCTTATTAGAATGTTTGCTCAAAATGAATTTATTATCAAAAATCTGAAAATTCAAGGATATGAATTTCCAAAAAGAGAAAACAAAGATTATGTACAAAATACTAAATATAAAAAATGGTTAACGAGTTATAACTTTGCTTATCAAGATTCTATTTTGAATGTAGAACTTATCGTATTACCTAATGATAGACCTAAAATTAGTGTTAGTGAAGTTACTTATGATTTACTTAAGAACCCTAATTTTAATATTAAGCCTAGAAAAGATTATATGATGGTTAATTCTTACCCAAACGATGTAGTAGATGCCATTATTTTAGTTAAGGAATTTGAGTTTTGAAATTAGTTACTTTTTTAGGTAAAATTTGAGCTATCAAAAACTAGTAATATATCCTCATAATTAAACATTAAAAACAAAACCTTTATACTACTCCACTATATCACATTGTAAACAATCATTCTACTGGAGTAGTTAGGTTTTGTATTAAAAAGTAATTATGACCTAAAAAATCTTAAATAGTAATCTCATTTTCGTTTTTAAAAACATCGTATAATGAAGGATACATATTTTTAAAAGTTTCCTTAATAAAGTCTAACGGTACATCTTTAAAACTTCCATAATCTTCTATATACTCCATAAACTTTAGATCATTACTATTATATTCTTGAAGAATAGCATTTTCTGAACCATCAAAATCTAATGGCTCTACATTATATAATGCACATAATTCTTTATTAAATATAGGTGAACATTTTACCCATTTTCCGTTATTATATACTTCTACCAAACCATGAGGAGCAATCTCGCTAGTTCCTAGCTTTTTTTCTAATCGTTCTACTGCTATATGATTTGACACTTTTGCCAATCGCAGTCGTGCAGGAATTCCCAAGGCTCTTAAACCAGCAATATATAAAATTGACTTGTCTATGCAGTGTGCTTCATTTTTTCTAAAAATCGAACTCGCTTTAAAATGTTTTGCTGTTAAACCAATATTAAACGGACTATAACGCCAACCGTCTCTAACTTTTAGATATAATCTTGCTATTTTTTCCGATTCAGGCACTAATGTATAATCAGCAATTAATTCCTGAATTTCTGGGCTTTCAATATCGAAATAATAAGTCGCTGTAAGATATTTTTTCTGCATGGTTTAATATAAATAATTTATCTGAGACTCAAAATCCTTGTTTATAATTCCTATGCTTTCACAATGCAAATTTGCCATGATAAATATCATGTTTTTTTGAAAAATTCAGTTGTTATTTTGACCCGATGAAAGTGATAGAGACAATGGAGTTAATGGCTCCTGCCGGAAATTTTGAATCGTTACAAGCTGCAATTGATAATGGTGCAGATTCTGTTTACTTTGGTGTAGAACAGCTTAATATGCGAGCACGCGCAAGTATCAATTTTACAATTGAAGATTTGCCCGAAATAGCTAGACGCTGTAAAAAGAAAAATGTTCGTACCTATTTAACATTAAATACAATTATTTACGATCATGATTTATCTATCATTAAAACACTTTTAGATGCTGCAAAAGCTGCAAATTTAACTGCTGTAATAGCAATGGATCAAGCTGTAATTGCTTATGCCAGACAGATTGATATAGAAGTACATATCTCCACTCAAATTAATATTACCAATATAGAAACTGTTAAGTTTTATGCTTTGTTTGCAGACACTATGGTAATGAGTCGTGAGTTGAGTTTACGTCAAGTTAAAAAGATTTGTGAACAAATAGAAAAAGAGCAAATTAAAGGACCTTCTGGTAAACTTGTAGAAATTGAAATCTTTGGGCACGGCGCTTTATGTATGGCTGTTTCTGGAAAATGTTATATGAGTTTACATGCTTATAATTCTTCTGCTAACAGAGGAGCTTGCAAGCAAAATTGCAGAAAAAAATACAGTGTTATCGATCAAGAAACAGGTATTGAAATGGAGTTAGATAACGAGTATATTATGTCTCCAAAAGACTTATGTACATTAGATTTCTTAGATCAGGTAGTTGCCACTGGAGCTAAAGTATTAAAAATTGAAGGTCGTGGGCGTGCACCTGAGTATGTTGCCACCGTAATTAAAACTTATAGAGCTGCTTTAGATGCCATTGCTGAAGGTAGTTATTCTAAAGATAAAGTTTCTGAGTGGATGGATACACTTGCCAAAGTTTACAATCGAGGTTTCTGGAGTGGATATTATTTAGGTCAGAAACTAGGCGAATGGAGTGATACTCCTGGTTCTAAAGCTACTCAAAAGAAAGTATATATTGGTAAAGGTGTTCATTTCTTTCCTAAACCGAGTATTTCTGAATTTAAAATTGAAGCGTACGATATAAAAATCGGAGATACCATTTTAGTAACTGGTCCAACTACTGGAGTTGAAGAATTTGAACTCACTGAAATGATGGTAAATGACGAACGTTTAACTGTAGCTCAAAAAGGAGATTCTTGTACAATCCCTACTCCTTTCAGAATTCGTCCTTCTGATAAACTATATAAAATTGTTCAGAATTAATGGTAGTAGTAACCTTACAGCGCAATAAATGTATTGGTTGCAATTATTGTGTAGAAATGGCTCCAGATCACTTTAGAATGTCTAAAAAAGATGGGAAAACAGTACTATTACATGCTATTGAAAAAAAAGGCTTCTTTACCATAAAATCTACAGATAATGTTATTTTCGATGCTTGCCATCAAGCAGAAAAAGCATGTCCTGTTAATATTATTTCCACAAAACTAATTTAACTTCCTATTTATTTAGTTTTTATCAGGTATTTTACATACACAATACAGTTTAAAGAGAATACTACAAATTCGTATTGTGTATGTTTCGTTTCATATTCTTTGTCTTACTTTATTCCAATTTATAACCTTAAAAACTTTTTATGTTTTTGATATGATAAATGTCATATTTTTTTGAAGAATTGTATTGTTACTTTGAACTCAATTAAATGATATGATGAAAGTTCAGCAATTATATACAAAGTGTTTGGCAGAAGCCACATATTATATTTCTTCAAATGGCGAAGCTGCTATTATCGATCCTTTACGAGAAACAAAACCGTATTTAGAGTTACTTGCTACAGATAAAGCTAAACTAAAATATGTGTTCTTAACACATTTTCATGCGGATTTTGTTTCTGGTCATGTAGATTTAGCAAAAGAAACTGGTGCTACTATTGTATATGGACCTAGTGCAAAAGCAGATTTTGATTTTTACGAAGGAAAAGACGGCGAACTTTTTTCTATTGGAAATATAAACTTACAATTAATACATACACCAGGGCATACCTTAGAATCTTCTTCTTACTTATTATTCGATCCTTCTGGAAAAGAACACTGCTTATTTTCTGGCGATACTTTATTTATTGGTGATGTAGGAAGACCAGATTTAGCTATTACCTCCTCTATTTCTAAAGAAGATTTAGCTAGCAAATTGTACGATTCTTTACATGACAAAATCTTATCACTACCAGATAATATTATTATTTATCCTAATCATGGAAAAGGTTCTGCTTGTGGTAAAAACATGAGTAGTAAAACTTTTGATACATTAGGAAATCAAAAAGAGGTTAACTATGCATTGCAATTAGATTTAACTAAAGATGATTTTGTGCAGCAAGTATTAGATGGATTGCATACTCCTCCACCCTATTTTCCAAAAAATGCCTTATTAAACAAACAAATAAATAAAGATGTAAATCTTGTAATTGCCGATGGTTTGTCTCCAATGAGTGCTTCTGAAGTACAACGTATTATAGTTTCAGATAATGTTCTAGTATTGGATGTAAGAACTGCGGGAGATTTCTGTGAAAAACATATACCTAATTCTTTATTTATTGGTTTAGAAGGTGATTTTGCTCCATGGGTAGGTGCTTTAATTCAAGATATAAACCAACCTATTATCTTAATTACACCTGAAGGTAAAGAAGAAGAAGCTATTACAAGACTATCTCGTATTGGATACGACAATGTAATAGGTTATTTAGAAGGTGGTATTACTGCTTGGGAAAATGCAAATTACGATATTACTTCTATAGCTTCTATTACTACAGATATGGTTCCTTCTTTTTCTGAAAACTTATATATAGATGTTAGACGTGATGGTGAATTTAATGACAATCATGTAAAAGACGCTATTCATATTTCTTTGCAAGATATTTACAACAATATAAACACATTAGATACGCAAACTTCATATTTTGTGTATTGTGCTGGTGGATATCGCTCTGTTATTGCGGCTTCTATTTTAAAACGTCATGGATATCATCATCTAATTAATATTAAAGGCGGCTTTGCAGCACTTTTACAAAGTACTGTACCACTCAGTAAATGCCGTAAAGATTGTGCACTTTGTGCCTGTAGTGGATAGTATCCACGTTTATTATGAAGGGTTATTTAAAAAGAAAGATTCACTACTCCTTAAAAAAGAGTTTATGAATCTTTCTTCTTTTAGAATTAATTCTAAATTAATCTTATTTATAAAATTTCTTGTAAAAAGATAGAAAACATTGTAAATTCATTTAGAAAACTAGATGTGTAACTAACAAGAATAATACATCTACTTACTCCATTAAAAAACATAAATGATACAAAAATTTGAACCTCACCAACAAGAACAATTAGCTAATTTTGTACTTGGCATACAAAATGGTGAATTTGGACTTGGTTTTAAAAGAGATGAACAAAAAGATTTACTAAATACTTCTGAATTTTATAAAGGTGGTAACTTTTGGATTGCTAAAAATGAAAATGATATTATAGGCTGTATTGGTTTACAAAAACTTAATTCTGAAGTTGGAGTCTTAAGAAAAATGTTTGTTCAGAAAGAATTTAGAGGAAAAGAATTGAACATTGCCCAACAATTATTTGAAAAATTAAAACAAGAAGCAATCAATCTTAAGTTTGAAAAAATTCTTTTGGATACACCTTCTATAGCAAAAGCTTCTCATCGTTTTTATCAAAGAAATGGCTTTATAGAAATTAGGAAAAATGAAATTCCTTCAGCTTACAGTTTCCCAGATAGAAACTCTAAAATATTCGAGTTAAAATTAAAGTGAAAAATTCAAAACTCTTATGTACATTAGTACTCAAACTAACTTTAAACGAAAGTCTAGTAATTATTGAGTAATCGCAGTATTTTATAGTAACTTTATATCCAAAACGTAACAAAACTACACATCAACGTTTTTTGAATTTAAAATTATGACTCATAACTATACAATCACTGGAATGACTTGCGGAAGCTGCGAAGCTAAAGTAAAATCGTCATTGCTATCAATACATAATATTACAGCAGTTGCTGTTTCTAAAGAGGATAATACTGCAACTATTACTATGGATAAGCATGTTGCTTTATCTGATTTACAAAATGCATTAGATAGTAAATATCAAATTACTGCTCTTCAGCATAATGAAACTTTGGAACAAACCAAATCTTGGTTTGCTACTTATAAACCTGTTATACTTATCTTTTTATACATTTTTTCTGTAACAGCTCTTA